>MQUF01000003.1:300000-576926 GCA_001914235.1 Desulfobulbaceae bacterium DB1 | reverse complement strand
TATTTTATGGTCTCTTGTTCGTTAGGAAGATACCCCTTATGAATCACCTTATTCCTAAATTTTTTTAGTTCTTCAATTTTGTATTTTTTTTGATCGAATTCTGTTTTTTGCTCGAGCAAATAAAGAAACAAAAATGCTCCAAACTGTCGTTCTGATTGATTTGTCACTTGCTTCCATGTAGCATCGAAAGCACTTTCTTGAATCTGATTGTGAATCGGCATGCAATAATGACCCACTAAAGGGGGAAATCGGCATTCAAAATTGACCCACCTCAGCCCCTGCTCCATACTCTTTGGAAATCTATCAGAGAGAGGAGAAAAGAAAGGAGATGCTGAACGTGGAAACAATCCGTAAAATCCGACAGGCCTATTTTAGAGAGGGGAAAGGAATTCGAGCGATCACCCGCGAGATGAACCTTTCCCGCAACACCGTCAGAAACATCATCCGAAGTGGCATAACCGATCAGAAGTACGAGAGGGTCTCCCAACCCCATCCCAAGTTGGGTTCCTTTATTGAGAGGCTGCGTGAGCTCTTGCATGAGGATGCCGACAAGCCGGTCCGTCACCGTCGGACTGCCCAGTTGCTGTTTGAACAACTGCAGCGAGAAGGCTACGAGGGTGGCTACGATGCCGTCCGTCGTTACGTGGGGATATGGAAGAGGTCGAGTGGCACTGCTATTGTTCAATCCTACGTACCTCTTGAATTTGTTTCCGGCGACGCCTTCCAGTTCGACTGGAGCTATGAACAGGTTGAGCTGGCTGGGGTTCCGGTGGAAGCGAAGATCGCTCAGTTCCGCCTCTGCCATAGTCGCAAACCGTTCTGCATCGCCTATACTCGCGAGACCCTGGAGATGCTCCTTGATGCCCACATCCGGGCCTTTGATTTTTTTGGTGGTGTCTGTTGCCGGGGCATTTACGATAATCTAAAGACGGTGGTCAGCAAGGTGCTGATGGGCAAGGACAGGGTATTCAACCGCCGATTCCAGAACCTGGCTTCCCATTATCTGTTTGACCTTGTGGCTTGCACCCCTGCCGCCGGCTGGGAGAAAGGGCAGGTGGAGAATCAGGTCGGCGTGGTCAGAAAACGTTTCTTTGCCAAGCGCCGCCGCTTTGCCTCCCTTGAAGAACTGAACGAATGGTTGGCGGATGAATGCCGGAATCATGCAGCCACCACCAGGCATCCCGAGCGCAAGGAGCAAACCGTCGCCCAGGTCTTTGCCGAGGAGAAAGACAAACTTCTGGCACTGTCGGCATCACCGTTCGACGGTTACCAGGAAAGCGTTAGCCGTGTATCTCCGCAACTGTTGATCAATTTTGACCGCAACCGTTACAGCGTAGATGCCATGGCGGCCGGCAAGACAGTGTCGGTACGGGCATACGCTGACCGAATCGTCATGGTGATGAACGGTACTGAGGTTGGCAGCCATCGTCGCCATCTCGGTCGCGATAAGGTCATTTACGACCCCTGGCATTATCTGGCCGTTCTGGAGAGGAAACCGGGAGCATTGCGAGACGGAGCCCCTTTCAAGCAATGGGATCTGCCGGAAGCAATAGTCGAAGTCAGGCGAATCCTTGAAAATCGAGTAGGCGGCGATCGGCAGTTTGTCAATATCCTGTCTGTGGTAAGCCGTTATGGCCTCGAATCGGTGGCCGTTGCCTGTGCCCAGGTTGTAGAAGACAAAACCGTCAGCAGTGACATCGTCCTCAGTATATTATCCAGAGAACACGAGGAGCCACCGTCGGAACCGTTGCCGCTGTCAGCCCAACTGCCGCTGATCACGTTAATTCCGGTGGTGGATTGTTGCCGTTACGATCAGCTGCTTTCCGGAGGTGCTTATGGTACTACGTGACCGGATAATGGAGGCAATCGGAGCCATTGGGCTGTACGGGATGAAGGACACCTTTGACGAGATACTGGCCTCGGGCATCAAGAGCAGGGCGACACCCGACAAGATACTCTGTGATCTCCTGGAGGCGGAGTTGGCGGAGCGGCAGGTCAGAAGCATCCGTTATCGTATGGGTCTGGCGAAGTTCCCTGTAGACAAGGATCTGGACCGGTTCGACTTCACGGCAACCCCGGTCAGCGAGATGCAGGTACGCAGCCTTTATGGTGGCAGCTTTCTCTCTGATCACACCAACGTCATCATGGTTGGCGGCACCGGCACCGGCAAAACGCATCTGGCCATTGCCATTGCCAGGCAAAGCATCAGAAATGGCAGGAAAGCCAGATTCTACAATGTGCTTGACCTGGTGAATCAACTGGAGCAGGAGAAGCTCAATAACCGGGGAGGCCGGTTGGTGGAACTCTTGGGCAGACATGACCTGGTTGTGCTCGATGAACTGGGCTACCTGCCATTCTCCAAGAGTGGTGGACAGTTCTTGTTCCACCTGATCTCGAAGCTTTACGAGCGGACTTCACTGATCATTACCACCAACCTGACCTTCGGAGAATGGCCCCAAGTCTTCGGCGACGGCAAAATGACCACCGCTCTCTTGGATAGGGTCACGCATCACTGCGAAATAATCGAAACCGGCAACGAAAGTTGGAGAATCAAAACAAGAATCAATAACTGAAAACTACTGCCTGAGGTGGGTCAATTTTGAACGCCGATGGTGGGTCAATTTTCAATGCCGATTGACATGACTTACTCAGTCATAGCCATTTACACAAACTATTTTACACCCTCTATGTGTCCGTGATATCGATTTACATAACTTGTTGCTTTGGGTGACTTTATGGCTCTGGTGAAATGCGCAGAATGCGGGAATGATGTATCAACCTTTGCAAGTTCCTGCCCTCATTGTGGGATGCCGATGGCCCCCGTTGGAAATGACCCACCAGAACCAGAGACAAAGCGTGTTTGTTGTCCTGATGGAACATGCACCGGGACAATTGATGAAAATGGCTTGTGCCGGACATGCGGGGTAAATCCAGCCACATTCAAGCCTGCAGTTCCTTCGAACCCTGCCCCTGAACAGGGGAAAAAGAAACAAAAAATTCCCTACAAATTGCTTCTTTTTATTCTCATTTTTTGGGTCTTTATCGTTCCCGCCATTAATAAATATTTAAAGGTTGACCATAAAGACTCGCCCTCACCACAAAAAACGGCATCCCCCGCAATCAGCAATATTCCAGAATCAAAGCCCATATCAGATGTTAAAAAGTTGTCCGATGAAGAAATACAAGCAGCCGCTATCATGGCTTCTTTAGGCAGCAAGGGGTATGTTTCATATACTTCACAAAGCTCTTTTGTTTTTCTAAATACCGAACCAAAATTATGGAACTCTATGATGCATCAAGAAAAAGAGCAATTTTGCAGACAGGCTGGAATCTTTTTTCGTGCATTAGCGAAAGAAAGAGGAGAAAAACCCAACTTGACATTAATTATTTTCGATATGACATCTAAGGAAAAATTAGCGTATGCAGATGTTTATACCGAGCGAATTGATACATCTATAGAACGATGATTTTTAAGACTGTGGGTTGCCATTTACAGCAAGCAGTGCCCACCTTGGGCGGTTTGCCTGGGTTTTTTAAAGGTGAATTGTCTGCCTGATTGCTGCCCGGCTTGATTTGCTGAAAATTGACGGTTGTTTTCAAGCGGTGTCCACCTTGGAGTGGGTGCCGCTTTTTTTGTGCCGTGAAGAAAAAAAGTGGGGACAGAGTGGGGACAAAAAGAAAAAACAACAAAAAAAGCACCTACCTCGTAAAGAGATAAGTGCTTGAATTTGCTTGGTGGGCCGTCCCGGGATCGAACCGGGGACCTGCTGATTAAGAGTCAGATGCTCTACCGATTGAGCTAACGGCCCTGTGCTTTCCGTGGATACCCTTTTAGCACATGAAGAAGGAAGACGTCAAGAGCCGTTTAGCTGTTTTTCTCGACAATTTGTCTGATATCTGCGGTGTTGATTGTTTCATGGTCAAGAAGTGCCTGGGAGAGTGCATCGAGAACATTCTTGTGTTCGGTCAGAATCTCCTTTGCCTTGTCATAGGCCGAGGCGATCAGCGACTTGACGGCGCTGTCGATTTTGACAGCGGTTGTCTCGCTGATAATGGGTCCCGGCTGACCCGCGGCAGGACTGGACGCCTTGAAGGTAATTGTTCCGATTTCCTCGCTCATCCCCCATTCGCATACCATTTTCCGGGCCAGATCGGAGACGCGATCAATATCGTTGCCCGCCCCGGTTGTGATGTCACCGAACTCGATTTCTTCGGCAATGCGGCCGCCCAGCAGGATGCAGAGGGTGGTGAAGAGATATGATTTGGAATGAGACAGTTTTTCTTCCTCCGGAAGCTGCATGGTGAGTCCCAGGGCTTTCCCCCGGGGAATGATGGTGACCTTGTGCACCGGATCGGCTCCTGGAAGCATCCAGGCGACCAGGGCGTGACCGGCTTCATGCACCGCCGTGATTTTCTTCTCCTTTTCCGTGATAATCAGGCTTCTTCTTTCCGCGCCCATCATGACCTTGTCCTTGGCCTTTTCAATGACCTCCATGGTCACCTTGCTGCCGTCGTCTTTCCTTGCCACCATGAGGGCTGCCTCATTAATCATATTGGCAAGCTCCGCGCCGGAGAAGCCGGGAGTGCTTTTGGCCACAAGCTTCCAGTCAACATCCGCGTCCGCCTTGATTTTCTGGGCATGAACCCGCAGTATCTGTTCGCGGCCGCCCACGTCGGGAACCGGGACCATGACTTGACGATCAAAACGTCCCGGCCGGAGAAGGGCGGGGTCGAGAATATCCTGCCGGTTGGTGGCGGCGATGATGATTACCGCATCGTTCGGTTCAAAACCATCCATTTCGACAAGAAGCTGATTCAAGGTCTGTTCGCGTTCGTCATTGCCACCCCCGCCGCCTGCGCTCCGGTGTCGGCCGACGGCGTCGATTTCATCGATGAAAATAATGCAAGGCGCTTTTTTCTTCCCTTCATTAAATAAATCCCTGACCCGGGAAGCGCCGATACCAACATACATTTCAACAAAGTTCGAACCGCTGATGGAAAAAAATGGGACACCTGCTTCCCCGGCAATCGCCTTGGCCAGCAAGGTTTTTCCCGTACCCGGTTCTCCATAAAGAAGGACGCCGGTTGGAATGCGCGCGCCGGCCTCGGTAAATTTATGGGGACTTTTGAGGAAATCGACAATCTCCACGAGCTCTTCCTTGGCTTCGTCGACCCCGGCAACATCCTTGAATTTGATTTTTGACTCCTGACCGTCTATGAGACGGGCCTTGCTCTTGCCGAAAGCCATCGCCTTGTTGCCGCCGCCTTTATTGCCGCCTTGCTGCATGAAGAAAAACCAGAGAACGATAATGAGCAGGAAGGGAACCCAGGAAAGGAAGGTCTGGAAAAACCAGTGGGGCTTTTTTGATTCCTGCACCTCGATGTTGATACCTGGTTTAAGCAGCGGTTTGATGGTTTCAGGGTTATCCGGAGAAACGCTTTTGAACATCTCCCCATTGGAATCGGTCCAGGAGATGGTGTTCCCTTCAAGCCTGATGTCACTGATAAGGCCTTTGTCCACCTTTTTCAGGAAGTCCGTGTAGGTGACGTGATTGACGTTATCGGGCTGTTGCTTGACAACATTGATAATCACGATGCCGATAATCCCCACAATAAGCCAGATGGAAAGGTTCTTGTAAAAATACTTCAATGAAAGCCTCCTGGATGATTGGTTTCGCGGTAAACAAAAAAACAGGGCGCAATGTGCGCCTGAGTTTTTTAGTAAGAGCGGATTGCCCCGGAGAGGATTCCACTCATTTTTATCAGATATAACCACAAGTTTGGTAAAAGGTAAAGGAGCGAATGGTTGCCGGATGGAGAAAGGGATGGTGGCTGCTGAAAAAGAAAAAAGCCCGCGCTGGGCGCAGGCTTTTATATGGAAGTGTCGGGTTGTTTTTTGTTTTGGTTCGGTGTATAAACTGTGAATTTTGATTGATCCCAGGGCCGCCACCCTGGGATCAATTAGGAGAAGTTTTCTCGCTTTGGCTTATTTGTTGAGCAAGATGGTTTTTGTTAATGCAGACATGATGCCATCGTCGCTGGTTTGTTTGGTATTTTTTTGTTATTCTGATTTTCTTGTTTAGTTTTAATGAGTTATCTGTTTGACTTGTTTTGGGGGACAGGTCGCTTCAATTGACCTTGTTGGCGCAATTCGCGCCCTTGTTGGTGTGGATATGGGCGCAAATTGCGCGATATTGGCAAAAGTATGGGCGTGAAGTGCGGTGTGTGGTTTGTGGTTTTTTTAGTGCGGCTTGTTCTTTAACTACCTTGAATTGTTTCATTAATTTTAGTAAAAATTTTAATTTGAGTGTTTTTGGGCGTAAATTGATCGCTTGATTTGTAGTTTAAATTGTAATTGCGATGATATTTTTTCTTGACAATGCAAATGTACCGTTTTAAATTTGGCATAAAAGATAAACGTTTTTTTGATGCGTTGGTTATAAGGTTTTTACGGAATAAATTTCTACACTGAAAAGGAGGTGCAAAGACAGAGTTGTGATGGCTTTCCGGTTCCGATCCGCCAATTTGTCCCGGAAGGAGAGAGAAAAAAAGTTTTTACGGGCTCGGCCCCTTTTTTGTGAATAAGGAGAAGCAAATGGACGGCATACTATTTCTCGTTTTTTGGCTAGGTTGCGCTTCGCTCCATACGGTTTTTGATCTCAAGGTCAGACCTGTGCTTCGTGCGGTACGTGAAGAAAGTGATTTTTCCTAGTCACTGTTTTATTGATTGTCCTTGAGATCCATTAATAAAATCGAAGGAGTGAAACCAATGAACAATATATTAGCTCAAGTTCTTCCCCAGGAGGGTGAAGGCCTTACCGTGAAATCCTCAAGCGGTTACAACGCTGCGGTGGCAGTGTTCGGACTGCTTACTTTGGTAGGTATTTCTTTTGGCGTGCATGCCTTTTTTCAGGGATACCACAATGCATACAATGTTACCCGTGAAGTGCCGTGGGGGCTGCTGATCGCCACCTACGTTTTCTTTGTCGTCACCTCAACCGGTCTTTGTCTTGTTTCTTCAATTGGTCATGTTTTTAATGTCGAGGCGTTCAAGCCGATTGCCAAGCGTTCGGTTTTTATGGCCATCACCACCATTATCGCCGGTTTTCTCGTAATTGCTTTCGAGATAGAGAATCCCTGGAGAATGGCCATCTACAACGTTATTTCTCCGAACCTGACCTCCAACATCTGGTGGATGGGCACCCTCTACGGCGCCTATCTTTTCTTTATGCTGATTGAATTTGCCTTGCTGCAGGCCGGCAAGCACAAATATGCCGGGTACCTGGGTTTGATGGGCGTTGTTGCCGGTGTCGCGGCTCACAGTAACCTCGGCGCCGTATTCGGACTGCTCAATGGTCGCGAGTTCTGGCACGGACCCTATATGCCCATTTATTTCATCACCTCGGCAATGATGTCCGGTTGTGCGGCGGTTATTTTCTTCCACTGGATCGGTTATAAGGCCAATGGCTGGAAGATGAGCCCGGCTCTTGAGTCTTCACTGCAGTCAACCGCCAAACTCGGCGCTTTGTTGATGACTGTTATCATGTTTTTCACCTGCTGGAAAATTATCTCCGGTGTCAGCGGTCAGCCCCCGGGAAAATATGAGGCTATGCAGGCAATCCTGAGCGGTCCGTATGCGGTGAATTTCTGGATCGCTGAAGTCATGATGGGTATGGTTATTCCCTTTTGCATCATTCTCGCGGTAAGGGCCAAAAATCTTACCGCCCTCTTTGTTGCATCCGTATCAAGTGTGATCGGCATCTTCTTCATGCGTTTCGACCTGGTCGTCGTGGGCATGATTGTCCCCCAGCTTCATGAGATGGGTATAGTCGGTCAGCCCCACCTCTGGGCCTACACCCCAAGCCTTCATGAAATCATGGTGGTTGTCGGCGGCATGTCACTGTGCGCCATGGGTTTTCTGATGGGCGAGCGTCTGTTCAAAGGGCATTTGTCCGAGGATCATTAATGAGTGATTTGTTGAAGACGGGCGGGGGGAGAGGTTTGTTCCTTTCCCTTGGTCCGGGTGCAAATCATGAATGGGACAAAGAGTCAAAGGAGATGATAATGGCCAGGAAGAAGACTGATATTCAGCCCTTGCGGCCTGATTTGCCGATTTACCCGATCGGGGTCGCGGCGAAGTTGCTCAATGTCCATCCGAGAACGCTTCGTATATACGAGGCCGAAGGATTGATAAAACCTGCCCATCGAGGATCACGGCGGATGTTTTCTCCCAACGATATTCGTTGGATTGAATGTTTACGTTCCATGATTCATGATCAGGGGATAAGTATTCCGGGCTTGAAGAAGTTGTTGAGTCTGATCCCCTGTTGGGAAGTTGGAAATTGTCCACCCGATATATGTGATGGGTGCAATTCGAGAGTTGACTGGTCCGTCCCGCGGAGTTTGCATCGGGTCGGGGATAAAGTAGCGGAACGTCAGGCAAAGATTGCTGATGAGGAAAAGAAAAAAAAACCAGTGGAAAAAAAAAAGCAACAATTACCAGGTTGATTTTCCATCGCGATTATCCTGTCTGCCATACATTTCACGAGCAGGCAAAAAAATTGTGTGGTTGAGTTCGTATCAGCCGGCGGCAGATGGGGCCGATAAGTCGATCCGTCGCGCTTCCTGATGGTTTTTTTTGATTGATGCAGAAACGGCGGAATCTCTTGTTGAAAGAGTTCCGCCTTTTTTATTTACGGCGTTGTGGAATAAAGATTGAGTCTATTTTGTTGCCGTTTTTTTGCCGCGCCCGATTTGCGATTTTGCGGCTGTTTTTTTGCACAAGCTTATTCGTCGAGTTCTCCCGTGTCGCCTGCCGGATTAACCAGGCCGTAGCGTTGGATTTTGCGGCGTAATGTATCTTTGGAGATGCCGAGTTCCCGGCAGGTGCCCATTTTTCGCCATTTGTTGCGTTCAAGCGAGAGATAGATGGCCTGTTTTTCTGTTTCTTCCAGGGTGAGCAAACCCTCGGCAGATGAGGTTTTCTGGTTGGTTTTGGCTGCGGCCGCAGCGCCGGGAGAATAAAAAGGTTCGGGAAGGTGCTCGATTTGAATAATGCCTCCGTCGCAGAGAATGAAGGAATATTCAATGATGTTTTGCAGTTCCCGGATATTGCCGGGATATTCGTAGCGCATCAGGATGTTGAGGGCGTTGCTCGAAATGCCGACAATATCCTTGCCCTGAACGGCGCTGAACTGCTTGATGAAGTGGTCGGCAAGAATCGGGATGTCTTCTCTTCTTTCCCGTAACGGCGGGAGGAGAATTTTGACCACGTTGAGCCGGTAAAAGAGGTCTTCGCGAAAGATCCCCTGCTGGACCAGTTCCTGGAGATTTCTGTTTGTCGCGGTAATAATGCGGACATCGGCGGCAACCGGAACATTGGAGCCCAGCGGTTCATATACCTTATTTTGTAGAACCCTGAGAAGTTTTACCTGAACCGATTGGGGGATATCGCCGATTTCGTCAAGAAACAGGGTGCCGCCTTGCGCGGCGGCGAAGCGGCCCTGCTTATCTTTTTTGGCGTCGGTAAAAGCGCCGGCCTTGTAGCCGAAAAGTTCCGACTCGAGCAATGTTTCCGGCAGGGCGCCGCAGTTGACGATAACAAAGGGTTTGTCGGCCCGGTTGCTGGCATTGTAGAGGGCCCTGGCGACAAGCTCCTTGCCGGTACCGCTTTCTCCCAGGATCAGGACCGTGCTCGGGCTTTTGGCGATATCCGGCAGGATGTTGAATATGCGCTGCATTGCCGCGCTTTTACTGACGATTTCGTCAAAGGTGTAGCTCTGCGAGAGCTGTTTGCGCAGGCTGGTGATGGCGGTGAGATCCCGGAAGGTTTCAACCCCGCCGATGATATTCCCTTCATTGTCGGTTAAGGGGGAGGCGCTGATGCTGATCGGTATCTTTTTTCCAGTTGAATCGGAAATGGTGATGGAGAGGTTCGATGTCGGTTTTCCTGTGTAAATGCATTGGGCAATGGCGCAATTTTTCCCGCAGATGCTTGAGTGGAAAATCTCGCTGCACGATTTGCCGATGGCGTCGTTGCTTGACCAGCCGGTTATCTGTTCCGCGGCATGATTGAAGGAGGTTATCCGCCAGTTGCGGTCCACGGTGAAGACGCCGTCGGCAATGGAGTCAAGGATAAGCTGATTGCGGATGCTGCTCGTTATGTCCCGGAAGGTCTCGATGCCGCCGATAATGTTGCCCTGCGGGTCCAGAAGCGGTGCGGCGCTGATGTTGACGGGGATCGTTTCTCCTTTTTTCGATTTGATGAAAATCGGCTTATCGGTGATCTTTTTTCTTTGTGTGACGCTCTGGGACAAAATGCACGATTCGCCGCATATGTTGGAGTGAAAAATCGCGCTGCACGATTTGCCGATAACCTCATGCTGTTTCCAGCCGGTGATGGATTCCGCCGCATGGTTAAATGAGCTTATCTTCCAGTTGCGGTCAACGGTGAAGACACCGTCGGCGATGGAGTCGAAGATGAGATCTTTGCTGATGCTGGATGTGATGTCGCGGAAGGTTTCCACCCCGCCGATAACCTTGCCGTCCTGATCGACAAGCGGAGCGGCGCTGATGCTGATGGGCACGGTGTCGCCATGCTTGGTTCGAATAAAAATGGGACGATTTGTTATGGCCTTGGCGTCGCGGACGCTTTCGGCAAGTACGCAAGATGTGCCGCAGATGCTGGAATGGAAAATTTCACTGCAGGACTTGCCCAGGGCCTCTTGCTGCTTCCAGCCGGTTATCTCCTCCGCCGCCTTGTTGAAAGAGGTGATCCGCCAATGGCTGTCGACGGTAAAAACCCCGTCGGCAATGGAGTCGAGGACGAGTTGGGTGGTAATGGCGGATTTTGATGTTTCCTGAAAACTGATGATGGCGCCGGAGAGATTGCCGAACCGGTCGGGTACGGGAATTGCCGTGACCAGCACCGCGAGATTGTTTTGGGTTGCCGGATTTTTCAATACCATGTGAAAGGAAGCAACCGACTTGCCGCTGGTGATGGAAGCGCACTGCTGGAAAAGATCAGAGAATCGTTCCTGGTGGGCGAAAAAGTCGTGACAGTTTTTACCGATCATTTCCTTGGCCTGCAGTCCGAGGAGTTCCTCGGCTGCATGGCTGAAGGAGGTGATTTCCCACATTGAATTAACGGTAAAGACCGCCAGGGTTACCTGTGGTTGAGGGCTGTTCGCTTGCGTCATTTGGCTGCGGATGTCGTGTGAAAAGATTGTTGTCGGCGCTTCAAACATGGAAGAAACGCAAATTTTAAATGTAGTCCGATGTGGGTGGGCAGTCAAGCTGTCAATTTGTGTGTGAAAATCAATAGTGAAAATTGACTTGACACATTTGCTATTGTGTGATTTTTTGTGCGACGCAGATGTTTTTTCTTTTTGTCGATTGCTGGCACGCCGAATCGTTTCCGACTGTTTTTTGGAAGGATCAAGGCGTAAGTTAATAAAAGGCGGTTTGCCCCCAATAAAACCGGCTGCCGTATTAATAATTTTTCGAGGGAGATCCATTATGAAAATTAGTGACTTGGAAAAGCTCAAAAACGAGGGCGCTGAAAATTTGCCCTCTGAAGAGCGGCGGAGTTTCTTAAAATTCGGCCTCTCGGTAACCGGTGTTTTTCTTGGTGGTTCCGTGCTGTCCTTGACTTCCGCCCGGAACGTTCAGGGGGCGATCGGTGCAATGCCCCAGGCAAAAAAATTCCCCTACAGCCCGCATTATTCCATGGTCATGAGGCAAAACAGGTGCGTTGATTGCGAGCGCTGCAAAGAGGCGTGCGCTAAAACCAATCATGTGCCTTCCTATGGCTACAGAACAACAATTCTGGAAATGGAAAGAGAGTCCGGGCCGAATACCACGGAAAGAATTTTCATGCCTGTTCTTTGCAACCATTGCAATCGTCCGCCTTGTGTCCGTGTATGCCCGACAAAAGCGACGTTTAAGGATGAGAAAACCGGCATTGTCATGATGGATTACAAAAAGTGCATCGGCTGCAAGACCTGCATGGCTGCATGTCCTTACAACGCCCGTTACTTCAAGGAAGAAAACCGCGCCGTCGACAAGTGTAATTTCTGTATTGATACTCGTCTCTCCAAGGGTGAAACGCAGACCGCATGTGCTGCTGCCTGTCCGGCGGATGTCCGCGTGTTCGGTGATTTGGCTGATCCGGCCAGCAGGGTGTATCAGCTGGTGCATGCCCCTGAAAAGGTTGTCTGGGTACTGCGTCCTGAAACAGGTGCGCTTCCCAACGTATTTTACATGAACGACTAATTTGCCGGAGAGGATGACTATGAATATTAAGCATAAAGGTGTAGCAGGTTTTTTTGGTGTCATGGCCCTTGCCGGTCTGATTCTCTGCGTGGGCGGACAGGCAATCGGTGAGGAGCAGTATGATGAGGACACATATGGTCCTGAGGCGCCTATTGTTTTCACACAGCCGGTTAAGGCTGTAGTTTTTAATCATAAAACCCATACCATGGATGCAGGGCTTTCCTGTGACAGCTGCCATGATGAGGTTTTTCAAATGGAAATCGGCGCGGCCGAGGCCGGTGACGATTTTACCATGCAATCCCTGTATGACGGCAAGTATTGCGGCGTCTGTCATGACGGCCAAACCGCCTTTGCCTCCAACACCCGTTGTACCGTATGTCATATCGGCGTCAAGGGTTTTGACCGCCTGCACGGCGGCGGCGAAAAAACCGACGGCCACGGCGGCGGGCACTGATTTGTTTTGATCGTCGGATTGTTTGTAAACCGGGGGGAGGAGAGTTGCTCGATTTTTCCTCCTCCGGTTTTTGTTACTCCTGAAAACCCCGTCTGTAAAATAGCGCGCTTTTTGCGCCATCCTTTCAATTAAATTTTATCTTTCGCTTGGTATTTGTCGGCGGCAGATAAAGAAAAAATCCCCCTCATATTGTAGCTCTCGATTTATAAGGTTGTTTCTGCTGCTTTCTTCCTCCAACAACTGTCTCTGTCCTTTGTCCGCACCCCTCACTATACCTTTATTCACGATCCGCGAAGCCTTGCAGCTGTTGCGTCTTTGCTGTCAAGTCTGAAGCGGAGCGGGATAACCCCTTTCGTTTGTATAAGTAAATCCTGATCTCAAGCCTCGCTCCGGGCGCTGATGGCGTGTTGATGTTGTGGGCGTATTGTGAGCGTATTCGCTGTTGGTGGACTAAAATGCGGACGCATTATTTGTCTGAGGCAAAATGTCGCACCAGTAACTTGTTGATATTTTACGATTTATTGCGTTTTTGTGCTGCGAGATGTTGCGGGAAAAAAGGAAAGCAGGGCGGATGCAGGGCATTTTTAGGCGCATTTTGCGATATTTTCACAAAACGGAGAGGGCGAATTTTGATTCCTTGTTGTCAGATTATTTGCCTGCAATTTTTTATTGAAAGTAGTGGAAATGAATATTTTTAAGTCTGTCGGTGCTTGATTTTAAAGGAAAGGGCGGAAAATGCTGCCTTCTTATCTTCTCTTTACTCTCTGTTTGGCATACCCCTTGCTCTTATGAATAAGCAAACGAGATAACAAAGCCTAGCCAAAACGAGAAAGAAAGGAGGCGTAAAATGAGTGCCTTAATCCATCTGCTCTCAACCTGTCAGAGAAAAAACGAACAAAAATCAATCATCAGCAAATTGGCTGCCGGAATGAGCCAGTTGAGTGAGGCATTTTGGTTTACTCTCTCTCTCTGTCTGTTCCTGGTCATGGGGCCCTTTTCAGTATTCGCGGTATTGATCGGCCTCCATCACCTGGCGACGAAGGGACAAAAGCAGAATGAGCCGGAAACGGCGTAACGCAAATCGTATCGTGTTCAGGGGGAAACAGGTGGCGGCCTGGAGCTCAAGTGATTCACGACCACAAAACAAAAGTTATTTTAGCAGGCAAGCAGTGATGAAACAAGGGTTTTTAAAGTTTTCTTTCTGACAGCAGGACTGTCAAGCGGGTTATAAGAGTTTTCAATCACATCACGAACAATGTTAAGGAGGTTCAAAATGTCAAACGGATTTTCACTAGCAGCAACAGCGGAACCAAAGGTAGCCACCCCGGGGATCAATAAAGTCACACTGCTTTTTGTGTTGATGGCCGTCGCCGGTGTGGGAGCGGGACTTTACGGGTTTTATGCGGGCCATCATAATGTGTACAATAATACCAGGGAGATGCCCTGGGGTATTCTGATCTCCTCGTATGCTTTTTTTGCCATTACCTCAACCGGTCTTTGTCTGCTGGCCGCAATCAGCCACATTTTCGGCGGCAACAAACTGGCACCCCTGGCCAACAGGATGGTCTGGCTGTCACTCATCACCATTATCGCCGGATTTACCTTGATCGGGCTTGAGCTGGAAAGTCCCTGGCGAATGGCGATCTATAATGTCACCTCTCCCAATATGACCTCCAATATCTGGTGGATGGGAACCCTGTACGGTTTGGCTGTCGGTTTCATGTTTGTTGAATTTTTCCTTATCCTTACCCGTCAATACAAACTTGCCGTTACCCTCGGGGTTCTGGGTGCGCTGGCTGAAGTAGCCGCCAACACCAATCTCGGCGCGGTATTTGCCACCCTGTCAGCTCGACCTTACTGGTATGGCGCTCAGCTGCCGGTTTATTTTCTGGCCTGTTCATTCATGTCCGGTGCCGCCGCAGCGATCCTGTTCACCCATTATGCATACAAGATGCGCAACGAGCAGATGAACGAAGCAACATTTACCGGCGTGCAGAGTGCTGCCAAGGTTCTTACCCTGATGCTCTTCCTGGTAACTGTCGCCACTACCTGGAGAACAATCACTTTCTACGTCGGTGGAACCGAAGCCGGCCGTGAAGCTGCCAGTGCACTGTTAAGCGGCCCCCTGGCAACCAACTTCTGGGTATTTGAGGTATGTATCGGCCTGCTTTTTCCTCTTGCTATTCTTGCCATGACGAAAATGAAAAGCCTGCCTGCAATGTCGGCAGCCGCTCTGATGGTGCTGGTCGGTCAGTTCTTCTCCCGTTACGACCTGGTTGTTGCCGGTCAGCTTGTTCCTCAATACGCCGGCTGGGACAAACTGCCCAACTACTTCAGCTACGTTCCTTCGGTCAGTGAGATTATGGTGACCATGGCCGGTCTCGGCGTCGTCGGTGCAGCTTTCATCCTTGGAGAAAGATTCTTCGGTCGTGCCTTCGAACATCACGGCGAGCATTAATTCAAGGATCGGATCAAACGGTCTGAGTAGCGCGAAACAGATCGGGGTGCCGAAACGGCACCCCGGTCATCACCAACCAGAGTTGTAAGGAGTTGAAAATGATATCTGACGACAAAGCAATCTTTACAATCGGGATAGCAGCCAAGATGTTAAGTGTTCATCCGAGAACCTTGCGAATTTATGAAAAAGAAGGGTTGATTCGGCCGATTCGTCAGGGAAAATGGCGTTACTTCACCATGGATGATATCAAATGGATTGAATGTCTGCGGGGAATGATTCACGAAAGCGGCATCAGCATCGCGGCCATCAAAAAACTTTTGCAGTACACCCCCTGCTGGAATATCGCGGATTGTCCCTTTGAAAAACGGAAACAGTGCACCGCGTTCATGGCAAGCGGGCTTGTACCGCGCAAGATCGAAATGCATAAGCACGAGAAAGTGAGCAGGGTTGATGGGGTTGCCTGAACCGAGGAAATTGATTTATCTTGCAACTACCTGTTCTAGGAGTAAATTTTCCACAATCGTCTGCTCCTGCAGCACGGCGGACGCGCATAGCTCAAGATCACGAATGATTTTTTTCTCAGCGTTTTTCAGGATGTGATGACAGTTGTAATTAAGACAGAAAATCGGTTTGACCCTGAAAATACATCCATGCGATCCCAAATAGCAGCATTCAAGCAAATCATCCCGTTGGGGCTTTATTTCAATGCCCAACAGCAGGTTCAACAGTAACTGGACTGCGTCCGTTTCATTGGCCATAAAGGCACTGCAGCACCCTCCACCATTTTTTTCGCCACAGGCTGTACAAAGTGAAAACATTCCCATGGCAGCCATCTGCTCCTGCAGGCGAGAGGCCAGCAGGGTAATGTGGGATAATTTTTCCCGCATTCCCGGCATGTCCAGAAGGGTTGCGCCTGCCTTCTCATAGATACTTCGGGCACAGGCAAGTTTCCGTGGGACATTGCTGAAATATAAATCGTCGATTGTAAACATATTATCCGCTAATTTTTCTGTTGGCCAACACCCAGATGCACCATTTTTCACTGCGCAATCTGTTGAGAAAGCGCAGTCTGTCACCTGGAATTTGCCCGAGAAGTTCTCCTTCCATGCCTTGAATAAAACCTGAAAGGATGTAGAAGTCGGCCTCCCAAAAGGCGGGAGAATTGAAGAGCTGTTCCAGTAACCCGCGGTAGAGGTTGGCGATTACCAGATTATATTCGTGTATCTGGGGGATGTCACGGCGCAGATCCTGCTGCCGTACCGTGACCAGATGTTCAACATTGTTCAGGCGGCAATTGGAACGAGCGACTTCACAGGCCAGGGGGTTGTTGTCGATAGCCGTGACCTGTTTCGCGCCGTGCAGGGCGGCGGTAATGGAGAGAAGACCGGTGCCGGTTCCCAGGTCAAGGACGCTGTTTATTTTTGATTCCGGAGCCCGCAGAGCGGAAAGCAGTGCCTCCATGCAGAGCCTGGTGGTGGGATGGAATCCGCTGCCGAAAATGACACTCGGGTCAAGTCGGATGGCGCCGTGCTTCTTTTCCCAGACAGGCGCGACCGTGACATCCGCAACACGGAAGGTGGTTATCCGTTGCCCTGCTTCCCAGTCCCGGTAGTCGAGGTCGGCTTGATAGATAAGGTTGCACTTATAACGCAGACAGAGGTCCGTGACAAGGAGATCCTTGGGCTGATGAAAAAAAAGCACTGAGGTGTCGTCTTCGATCCAGATGCCGATCAGGTCCGGGTCGTTTAGGTCTGAAATATCGTTTCGGTCAAGATGGTAGACATAGAGTCTGTTGTATGATTCATAAGGTGGGCGCAGCATGTCGTGTCTTTTGGCGAAAGTTCAATGAGCTTGATTTGCAACGTGTATGCGGCAGCAAGGATCACTGTCGGTCTAAGGCCGCATCAAAACGGAGATCAACCCTGTTGCCCGGGCGACCCTGAGCGCCGGCGGGTATCAGGTCGGTGCTGTCAGCTTTGAGACGGGACGCTGGTATCTTTAATTCAACGGCAAAAAAATCCATGACCTGTTGTTTTCTTTTTTCCGCCAGTTCCTGCAATTCTTTTTTACTGACGGAAATTTTTGTCGGCGGAGCCGGTGGTGGTTCCTGTTGCTCGGAACGGGGGTGGCCTATCTCTTCGCGGCCGTATTTTTGCGTAATTTGCAATGATTTTTTTTCTTCCTCTTCAAGTCTGCTCCGGTCTAATCGTTCTTTTTTTTCCTGCAGCAGGGCGGCCTTGTCCGTCTCCAGGCTGCTGAAGCCTTTCACCGCAAGGAGGAGAAGGGGACGGGCCTCCAGCACACGGGCAATCATCTTCAATGCGGTTTTGTTTTCTTCTTTCAGGGCGGATTTGCCCGGAGAAAAAAGGAGATGATCAACCAGCTGATCCGTTTCCTGTAAATCGGCCTTGAGCAGGGTTGTCGGGGAGACCTTGCTTTTCAGCATCATGGCGCGGATGGCGCGGCCCAACGACCTGGGAAAGGTGTAGGAATCATCCGTTGTGCTACCGGTGAAGGGCAGGCCGACATTCATTTTTCCCTGGGGGTCGGTAAGCAGGGCAACGGCAAACGGCAATGACGCCGATGATTTGCCCGTTGAAGAAGCAAGTTCAAGGTCATTGATGACAAGGGAATTGTCGGCTGTTATCTCATGATTCTCGCGTTTGTAATGGACTGCCAGGTTGAAGTCGCCCTTCGTCAACTGATAATCCAGCAGCGAAACGAGGTAGGGTGAAAAATCTTTGACCGGCATCTGGTTGATCTCGGCCTGCAGGTCGGCGGAAAGTGGTCCGTCGAAAAAACCGAGTTCGCCGCGCAGGCTGCCCGGCGACTTGCCGCCGATGGCTGCGGCAAGATTGAGAGAAAGGCGGTTCGCCGGTTGATTGACGAGGTTGCTTATCGTGCCCGCAATCTCGATCTGTTTGGCGTATGGCGGGCTAACGCGCTGATCGAGAAAGTCGAGCTTTCCGTTTTTCAGGTCAATGGTGGTCAGGGCAATCCGTCCGTCATTGACAAAGCCATTTTCCCGTAAACCTGTCTGGTTGAAAAAATCGGCAATATTCATCATCCCCTTGGCATCGACAACCCATTGCAACGATGGTTCTTCCAGGGTCACCGTCTCCGCCTGCAGGGAAAACGGAACAAGTTTCAGGCTGATCCGTTCACTGCGTGCTTTTGTCCAGCCGGCCATGTCGGCTTCATCTTTTTTTCCTGCCGCGAAATTGCGGATTTCCAGCGAACCCGTGTAGGAAAAGCCTGGCAAATGCAGCTCGCCGTCACTGTCGGCCTCACCTGACAACCGGGGGAAATTGAGCCAATCGGTGAAGAGGGGCGGCGCCTTTTCCAGCTGGAAATTCTTCATGCTGCAATTGAGTGAAGCGGAAAAAGGAGAAAAAGAAACAGGCCCTTGCATGGTCAGGCTGCCCTGCCCGAAATTCGTGCTGTCCAGTTTGATTTCTCCCGTTTCGCCCTCTTTGCTGGAAAGATTTGTTGCGGTCAGGCCGATTTTTTCCAGGGTCATCATGAGGGGGGTGGGGAGCGAGTTGTCCGCAAGGATAATGTTGCCGTTTTCCAGGGTCAGGGACGTCACGTTGATGTCCCATTGCCTCTTATTTTCTCCGCTGTTTTTCTTTTGCTCCGGACCGGACCAGTTGCACCTGTTGTCCTTGTCCCAGAAGAATCTGATCTCGGGATTTATGACTTTTGCGGTGATTTTATCGGCCCGTCGACCAAAGGGATCGAATTCGCCAAAGGCGAGATGGAGTGAGGGCGAGGAAAAAAGCGGCGTGTCCTGGCCGGTTGTGACGATGTCTTTTATGGCAACCGAGCCGTCATGGAAGAGTAATTCTTTTTTCTTTGCTTTGCCGTCCCGCCAGGTGAAGCGGCTTGTTGCCGTATCGATTTTCCCGCTGGTTATTTTCATCCCGGCTGGGAGAAGCGAGCCGGCTGCGGATGAAAGACCGATTGCTTCGCCGGTGAAAAGACCAGCGGCAGCAAGGGAGAAGGGATCAATCTCTCCCTGCGCGGAGACCCGGCCTTTTTCCGGCGTCATCGCCGACAGAGAAAAGGGAGCAGGGGTGGTGCTGCCGCGGTCAAAGGCGCTGAGGGAGAAATTGATGCCGGAGTACGAAGAAACCGCTTTGCGGCCGTTGGCATCAAAAAAATCGATTACACCGTTTGTCATTTCTATTTTTTCAAGAATAAGATCAAAAGGTTGTTCATTGTTCCGTTCGGCTGCGGGCGGCGGAAAGGTCAAGGGAAAGGACCACTCGCCGTCTGCCGTTCTGCCCACGCGTATTTTGGGGGCAATCAGGCTGATTTCATGGAAAAAATAGCGCGATTCAAGAGGAGAGAGCGAGGCGTTGATGGTTGATTGCGGAAAGGTGCTGCGGTTGTTCTTGTTGTCGAGCAGCACGAGGTCGATGAAACGGATTTGGGTGTCAACGGTCAGGTCGGTTTTTTCCCCGGCAGCGAGGTGAAAGGTCGTATCCACCACGATATCGGCGGTTCCCTTTTCTATGGTCGTTTTTCGGGCAGGCAGATAAGCAAGATAGGAGGGCACATCCACCGCTTGAAACTGGAGTTTGAGTTTTGCGGTGAAATCATTGTTCTGGACGCTGCTCTCACCGGAAATATCCACCGGGCTGCCGTTGATCAGGGCGGAAAAATGGGGATTGGTCAAGTGCGTTTCGCTGCCTGCGATGAAAAAAGAAGAAAAAAAACCCTGGCCCGTCTGTTGGAAAAGCAGCGGCAGCGAGAGATCGATTTTATCGAGGCTGTGGCTTCGGCCGGCAGGTAGATCGTCAAAAAGCAGCCGACTGTCCGTGACCGTCAGATTGCTGATGAAATAGGAAAAGGGGAGGCGGAGGAAAGGAAAAGTCCTGCTGCGCTGCAAGGGAATGAGGCGTGATGTGTTATAGGTATTATCTTCCCGGCGGAGAATATGCAGAAAGAGGTTTTCCGCGGTCAGGCTGGAGCAGATAAATTGTCCTTGCAGGAGGGACAGGGAGGAAATGTTTGCCTCGATTCGTGCAGCGGAAAAGATGGGATCGATGGTGTCATCAGCGTTGTCGAGCTGCGGGCCGATGATTGTGTTGTCGAGCTGCAGGACCAGGGTGAAGGGATTAAAACGGACCGAGCCGAAGGTGACTTGCCGCTGCATGTTCTTTGCCGCTATCCCGGGCAGAAGGGATTGGAGAAAATAGGGAACACCGAGAAAGCCGATCAGGCAGTAGGTGAGAAAGAAGAGGAGCGTGGCGGCGAGCATCTGTTTGCCTCGGCCGGAAGAGCGGGAGGGGATTTTCCTCTTCCCCGGACCTTCGTGAGGGAGGCCGGAATGGTGCTGCTCGGACGGGAGGGGGCCGGAAGTCTCCTCCCGGGTCTCGGCTTCTGGGGGACCGATGACAACTTCCGGTTCCTGGTCATCAGGTTGTCGATCGGGTTGATCCTCTGCTATGCTTATTGATCCAAAGGGATCAGGGGGTTCTTCTGCCATGGGATGATGGTCTGTTGAAAAAGTGGCAATTTTCCATTTTTCCGTTTAAAAACGTCATGAATAAAATTACATCGTAACATGGTGCTTTTCTCTTACCATGATATGACTTTCTTTTCCATAATTGTCAACAGGGAGAAACGGCCCGGCGCAAACCGTTGTCCGGCAGGGATTACAATATGAAATGCATTCATTTTTTCAGAGGGATTCTCGTGTTGCTGCTGGTTCCCTTGCTCACCTTTCTCACCAGTCTGCTGGCAATCATTTATCTGGTTGTTTTCCGCGGTTCTGCCCGAAAAGCCCAGGTGCTGCCGCGTACCTGGGGAAAGATAATTCTGCTTGCCGCCGGGGTAAAGGTGAAGGTGGAAGGACTGGAAAACATCGCACCGGGCAGGCCCTACATTTTTGCCGCCAATCACCAGAGTCAGTTTGATATTTTTGCCATGCAGGGTTGCTTTAATTTTGATTTCCGCTGGCTGGCCAAAAAAGAACTTTTCCAGATTCCGCTTTTCGGCCGGGCCATGCAACTGGCCGGCTATATCTCGATCGATCGGTCCCATGGCCGGGAGGCCCTGAAGAGTTTAAAGGAGGCGGCGGAACGGATTGCCTCCGGCACATCGGTTATTCTTTTCCCGGAAGGAACACGAAGTCTCGACGGCAAACTGCATCCGTTCAAAACAGGCGGCATGGTGCTGGCCATCAAGTCAGGGGTGCCCTTGGTGCCGGTGGCCATTTCCGGGACCTTTCCGGTGCTGCCCAAGGGGAAATTACTGGCAAAGCCGGGTCGGGTCACCATCCGGGTGGGCGCTCCGGTGGAAACAAAGGGGGTCGGCGCCGGACAGAAACAGGAACTGGCGGAAAGAATGCATGATGCAGTGGCCCGATTGCTGGATAATCCGTAACCCCCTGAGCGCAACATCATTTTGTTTTTGTGTCGGTATGTTCGGTTGTGCATTCCAGGGGCGGGAAAACCAAACCACCTTATTGCCGGACGGCTAAACCGTTCGGCAGCATGGTCCGGTGAAGGTGAGAACCGCCGATGAGGGATCCATGACCGTTTCGATGCCCAAGGGCACGATCCTGTTGCCGGCACCGTGGCCGATGGGGAAGTTCGCCCAGATGGGAAATGTCTCATCGCTGAAGAGTTCCCGTACCCTGGTCCATATCATTTCCTCGTCGCCGCAGTCGGTAAACGAGCCGAGCAGAAGACCATTTATCCCGGCAAACCTGCCCGCCATTTTCAGGTGGGTGAGCATGCGGTCGATCCGGTAGGGCGCTTCGCCGATATCCTCCAAAAAAACAATTCTGTCCCGCCATGATGTCTCAAAGGCAGTGGCGATGAGATGCACGGCCGTGGTCAGATTGCCGCCGATGAGCGGTCCCCGTCCATGCCCCGGTTTGATTATTTCAACCGGGCGGGAGGCAATGGGTTCGGGAAAACCACGGGTGAGGGTGGTGAAAAATGATTGAACAGACTCTTTGTCGCTTTTGGGGAGCGTGGTGACCATGGGTCCGTGGAAGGTGATCAGCCCTGTTTTTTTGGCAATTGCCTGGTGCAGGGAGGTGATATCGCTGAAGCCGACGAATATTTTCGGGTTGGCACGGATCAGGTCGTAATCGATGTCCGCCAGGATACGCAGGGAGCCGTACCCACCCCGCACCGCCATGACCGCTTTTACTTCCGGATCGCGCCAGACCTGATTGAAAACGGTGTGCCGATGGTGGTCCGTACCGGCCAGGTAATGCTCTTTTGCATCCAGATTTCGCAGAATCTTTACATGAAAACCAAAGTCGGCAAGCAGCTGTATCCCCCTGGCACAATCTTTTTCGTTCCAGGCGCCGCCCGGGGCCACCAGGCCGATGGTGTCTCCTTTGCAAAGGGTGGGAGGCAGCAAAATCGGGGGGGGGTCAGCTGTTGCGTTCATGGATAATCCGCAGGCCTTCAAGGGTGAGCATGGGTTCAACCGATTCGATGCTGGGGGCATACGGGGCGATGACACCTGCCATCCCCCCGGTTGCAATCACCTTTGGGGTAAGCGGGGCAAACTGGTGCATCATCTGCAGGACAAGACCTTCCACCAGGCCGCCGAAACCATAGAGCAGGCCGGAGCGCAAGGCCGTTTCCGTGTTGGTGCCGATGGGTTTTTCCGGCGCGATGCTGATATTGATCCGCGGCAGTTTTGAGGTCTGGTTGATCAGGGCGTCAAACGAAATTCCCAGGCCAGGGGCAATGGCACCGCCGATATACTCTCCCCGGGAAGAAACACAGTCAAGGGTGATGGCGGTGCCGAAATCGACAATGATAAGCGGTTTTTTGTAGCGGGCAAATGCCGCCGCCGAGTTGATGATCCTGTCCGCCCCCACCTCGTCCGGATTATCGGTGACCACCGCCACGCCGGTGTCAAGGTTTTTGCCTTTGACCTGCATGGCCTCGCAGCTCAGATATTTGCGGGCCAGTCCGCTCCAGATCGTTTCCAGGGGCGGCACCACCGAACCGATGATAAGCCCGGTGACTTGTTCAAAATGGAGATTTCTCAGCTGGAAAAGGCCATGAAGCCGAGCGGCCAGTTCATCAACCGTGGTGCCGCGACTGGTTTGAATGCGCCAGTCGCAGCGCAGTTTCTCCCCCTGGAAAAGACCCAGAACCATGTGGGTGTTTCCCACGTCAACCGCAAGCAGCATTGTTTTTCCCTTTGTTGAAATTCTTTGGAAAAATTCTTTTTACATCGAATGAATTGTGGAATAGTATAACCGAATTAAGCGCCATGGCGCACGGAAAAGATGGTTCTGGTTCCCGTTTTGAGACGGCATCGTCCCTTGCCGCCCTGATATCTGAGACGAAGAGAGACGCGTGAAGGTTCAAAATAAAATTTTAATCGTCGATGATGAGCCCATTATCCTGTTTTACATTCAGGATCTTCTCGGGACGGTGGGTAACTATATCATCGAATCGGTTGATTCCGGAGAAAAAGCCTTGGATATTCTGTCGGCCTTCAAACCGGACCTTATTCTTCTCGATATTCAGCTCCCCGGCATGGACGGTTATGAAGTGTGCAGGAAAATCAGATCGGATGACCAGTACCGATTCACGAAAATCATTATGGTTTCCGGTCATGCCCGGGTTAATGAGCGATTGCGCGGCTATGAGGCCGGCGCGGATGACTATATCGCAAAGCCTTTTGACAATGAGGAACTGCTGGCCAAGGTTCGGGTTTTTGCGCAACTGAAAAACAAAGAGGAGGTGGATCAGGTCAAAGGCGATCTGCTCACCCTGATCACCCATGAAACCAGAACACCGGTCAGCGGCATTATCGGCTGCGCCGAACTGCTGGCCAATGATCCATCGCTGTCCGAGGAAGGCAGGGAGCTGGCCGTGTTGATCGCCAAGTCGGGGCAGCAGCTTTTTCAATTCATGAAAAACGCGGTGCTGCTCTGCAAGCTGAAAGCCGGAATTGAACTGCATTATAATCCTGAGCCGGTGACCGGTATGCTGGCCAATGTGATTAATAACCTTGTTGAAGATCATCAGGATGATGAGATACGGGTAATAACCGATTTTGATGACGCGATCATCCTGCAGGCGGATTGGCCTCTGCTGATTAATGTTTTCCGTATGGTTATTGAAAATGCCTATAAGTTTTCACCGAGAAACGGCACCATTACCGTTACAAGTCGAAGCGAGAACGGCATGCTGATAGTCAGTGTGACAGACGAGGGGGAAGGGGTGGAACCGTCCATGCGGGAGCAGATATTCGACGAATTTGCCATTAAAGACGTTGCCCACCATCAAAAGGGCCAGGGGATCAGCCTGGCAATCTGTCGTTATATCCTCCATTATCACAACGGCACCATTCATGTTGAAGGTGAACCGGGCAGCGGCGCAACTTTTGTCGTTAAACTGCCCCTCCGTGAAATCGAAGGAATACGTGAGTAAGGTTTTTCATGGACGAGAAGAAGCCGGCCCGTCGGCGTCCCGGGAAGGGCGATTACGTCTGTCACTGCTGCAAAAAAAAATTCCCTTACTGCCGTAATTGTCCCTGCGGCTTCCAGATCTGCGACAGTTGTTTTGCGGAAAATCTCTGGGGGATCAGCAACGGTCCAACCTGGGTGTGTCCTGACTGCGGCCGGGTGCGCATGACCTATTGATTGTTTTGCAGCCGGCATAACTGATTTCCAGCTATACTTTCTCCTTTCTCCCGACTCCCTCAACGTATCATCAGATGATGCAGCAACGGGCCTGTGCCATGGCCGATATGGTGGCCCGCGCTTTTGCTGATCAATCTGTCGAGAAATGAAGAAGCCCTGGTAAACGACGTGGAGAGGTTGTTTGTTTTCAGAAGATAGGCGGTAAAGGCGGAGGCGAAGCTGCAGCCGGTGCCGTGCGTATTGTTTGAGCTGATCCTTGGATGATGGGCGGTCTGGATGAGCAGGGGGGGGGGCTCTTTTTTTCTTGTCCCGGCTGCGGGCTGAATGAGGAAGTCGGTGACGATCTCGCTTTTCATATTGAGATGCCCTCCTGTCAGGCAGACCGCCTTCAATCGAGGATAGAGGGAGAAAAGGGTTTTGGCCGCCTCAATCGCACGATTTTGGTCCCTGCAGCGGCAACCGGAGAGTATTTCCAGTTCTCCGATGTTGGGGGTCAGCACCGTGCAATGACCGGCCAATCTTTTTATCGCCGCATAATTTTTCTCCATCACCAGCGAGTCCCCGGCGGAGGAGCCGGAAACAGGGTCATAGATAATTTCTCCTTGAAAATCCCGGAGAATTTCGCAGAGGGCGTCGGCAATGCCGGCACTGCCGACCATGCCGATCTTGATATGGGTCACCCGCAGATCATCCAGCACATCCTGAACCTGCTTTTTGACAAAGTCAGGAGGCAAGGGCATATAGGAAGAGACGCCGAGGGTATTCTGGGTGGTGAGCGCCGTAATGGCCGCACCGCAATAAACACCGAGTATGGCGAAGGTCTTGATGTCCGCCTGGATGCCGGCGCCACCGGAAGGATCGGAGCCGGCGATGGACAGCGCGGCGGGAATTTGTATGGCGGGAACAGACATGGCTCGACCCGGTTGGTTGATTCCTGTTCAGGAAGAGCAGCCGCAGCCGGAAGAGCACCCGCAGCCGCCGGAGGCAGCAGGTTCTTCTGCCGGCGCGTTGCTGATTTTTTTCAGGGTTATCTTGTAGGTGATATGTTGCCCGGCCAGGGGGTGGTTGAAGTCGATGGTCACCTTGTCGGCGGCAACATCGGTAATCATGGCCGGAACCTGATGGGTCTCGCCGTCTTTTTCCATATTCATGCCGACCACCACGCCCGGCCTGATGTCGGCCTTTTTGTCCCAGCAGGAACGATTAACGGTATGAACGAGTTCCGGCAGGTGCAAGCCGTAAGCCTCTTCCGGCATTAATGCGATTTCCCTGCTTTCTTCGGCAGCCATGCCGATCACCGCCTTTTCAAAACTTTCCAGCACGCTTGCGGTGCCGATCTGAAACTCGAGGGGGCCGGTATCCCGCGATGTTTCAAAGACTTCGCCGTTTTCCAGCAAGCCGTCATACATGACCGTAACAAAATCTCCGGGTTCAGCTGTTTTCATGGTTTTCTTGATCTCCTTTTTTTGTCTGTCACTTTGCAGTGGGTGACGTGTTCTGGGGCTGCAGGGAGTTGAGCTGCACGGTGCGCACCTCGATTTTGCCGATCAGGCGGCCAAGCGGTAACCCGCCGAGCGCCGAGGTTGCCGCCGTGCCGCCGGTCTCATCCTGCGCCGCGGTTTTGTCGCCCGTTTCAAAGTGTGAAAAATTTTTTTCGATCAGCGATCCGTATGCCTCAATGGCATTTTTGATCAGTTGAAAAAAATCGTCATGGGGATAGGGCTTCTCGTATCCGTCAATCAATGAATCGATGAAGTCCGCGATTTTTGCCGCCTGCTTTTCATCCTTGCAATAGTAATAAGGGCAGCTTGTCAGGGCAATGGATATTTTTGCCGTCAGGGTCTGTTCGTTCACCGGCCCGTTTTTGCACCTGCTGAAAAAAAGAAGTCTGATCAGCCGGAAGAGCCCTTTCAGCCCATGGAAATAACTCGATGTCGTTTCCTCGGCAAACATGTATGGATTAAGGGATGAACCGGACTTGTCGATTTTTCCTGCAAGATGAGGGAGGTACGAATCCCGGAAAACGTCAATGAAGACCGCAAGATTTTCCAGAAGGATCGAGATGACCCGTGCGTCCTTGATGAACTGGGATTTGTATTCAAATTCGCCGATGTGGCGACGTAATTTTCCGGCATTGCGATCCAGTGCTTCCAGCGTCTCCGGTATAGATTTATCGTGCACGTGATGCAGCTCTTCCTCGATTTCCTTGATTTTCCGCATCTCCGGAACCAGGGTGCGGCTGATGCTGCCGAGGTAAAGGTGAATTTCGTTGATGGCGGAATGACAGATGTCGATTTGGCACTGGAGAACGACCTTGGCAAGTTCGGGTATGCCGGGCAATTGTATTTCCTGCAACGCGGCCTCAAGTTTTTCCGCTTTTATTGTCAGGCGATGGATGTTGAGATCGCTTGCCATCAATTCCCTGTTGTCGGTTACCAGGCGGAAAACCCGGAGTCCTTCATTGAAGATTTCATTATTTTTTTTCGACGTGTCAACCACGGCACTCGCCACGTTCAGCAGGTTGGCCAGGGAAAGATGCTTGAGGATAATTTCGGCTGCCTCGATCAGAACGGCTTTTTGTTGACGCAGGATTGTGAGCAAGTGGAGCAGCTCCCGGCAGTTATGTTTCAGGTGGAGTGCTTCCCGGGACGCATCCTGTTCCGGTCTGTTGGTGAGACGGATATCAGCCTCCAGGTTACTCAGAATGTTTTCCCATTTTTTCCCGTCCTGCAATAGTGTTTTTGCGTTTTTATGAATATTTTGTGCTGCCGTGGCGACCTGCCAGGAGTTGATTTGCAGGGCGGTGAGCATGGGGTTGTATTTCTCGATATCCACAGCGGCCCAGGGGGTGACGATCCGGTCACCCCGCAGGACGCTCTCCGCCTCGGTTCGGCATTGATGGAAAAGGATTTTGAGAAAATTTATGGTATCTGCTGCTTTTTCCGGCACTGTTTTTTTAACCTGCTAAAAAAATGAGGCAAAGGTTTGACAAGTTACTTCGGTGCTATATATAACATAATCTGAGCCTCTTTCAAAATGAACAGCCTACAAGGCTGTCCACAATTTGATCTTTGACAATCTATCCGATCAGGCGTAGGAGCTGATCCGCAAACAGGGTGATGACCCCGAACATCAAGTGCTGGGTCACCTTGCAGTGTCCCTTGACCATGACATTGTTAGCGCCGAAGTCTTCTTTCAATCGGCTGTTTGCCCGTTCCGCGCTGGACCGGATTTTATAGCGCTCTGCCTCGTGCGGTGCCATGGGGACAACCTCTTGGCCGCGGCCATTCTTATCTGTGATTGGAACATGGCCGAACTTCCGGCTGGTCTCCTCGATCCGCTTGGCATCGTAGGCTGCATCCATCAAATCGTAGAGATAGGTCACCTTTCCGCTGGTCAACTTGATCAGCGGAATCGCTACCTGGCTGTCATGCAGCGAAGCAGAGGTTACAAGGGCACTGATTGGCAGGCCGATATCGTTGATGTCCAGATGCAGCTTGAAACCGTTCCATGATATTTTGTACCCCTTGGCGTCCTTCTTGGTGCCACGATCACAGGCAACCGGCAACTCACCAATGGCTTCCTCGGCACTCTGGCGGACCTGACGGTCAAGCCGCTTCTCGATGGCCGGCGTCCGTTGCTCGCCTTTGGCGGGACGCCCCCTCTTGCGAGGCTTCTTCGGCTCCCTGGCCACCTTCTTCGCCGCTTTCTCACGTCCGGCAATGGCCGTGGAGTCCCGGCTGATGTGTCCGACAAGCTCTTCGCCAAGGTATTCCTTCACCAGTGCATCATGGACCCGCCCACCAAGACTGCCGGCGGCAAATTCGGCAAAGGCCCGCGACAAGGTAGGCTCCGACGGGATAGCATTGGAAGTGGCAAATCCGCATATCTGCCGCAGATTCCCTGCTGATTGCAGAGCCCGACGCAGGTCGCTGGTCGTCGGATATCGGTAGAGCGCCTTTGCCACGAATGCTCGGGCGCAAGCCTGTCGGTCAAGAGGCTTGCGCCCGGGATACTGATATCGACGTATGTTCCTTGGTACGTGTTGCTCAACCTGGATAATCTCCAGAATAGACACCAGGCGTTCCTCCTGCGCGGTGAGCGGAGCTTGCAAACATTTGTTCAGATGGGGAAACAGACTTCTTTGGACATACCCCATCAACCATGATATTTTGTCGGTGAGCTTCACGGCGTTCTCCTGTGTTCTGTTTTGCTGGTTACAAAACAATACCAGAAAACGCCGTGAAGTTCAATTATTTCAATATGTTACGCGATAATATCTTTTGTGTGGCGCGTCTCGTCATTTTGAAAGAGGCTCAATCTGCCATGAAAAAATGATAAAAATTGTTTGTCATTTAAGGGGATTGCCTGGTGCTCGGCGGGTGAGATGCATCAATGTGGGCGCATGGCAAAAAGTGATTTGCATCAACGAGATGCGATTTTCATGAACAAACAGAGAAAGGGGGGGAAAATGAAATGGAGAATTTTTTGCTGTCTGCTGCTGGCAACGGCAATGGCCGCAAGCATCGCCTCTGCTGACGGCGGCGCGTTTTTCCGGCAGAAATGCGGCGCCTGTCATCAAAAAGGGGGACAGGCCGCACCGGTGAATCCGGCTGACAAGGCTGCCGTGGTCCGGGAGAAATTTTTCGACAGAAACCGGCACAGTGTCGATTTGTCCGGAGCGTTGGCTCCCGACGAGCTGGCCAGTGTTGTCGCATATCTGAAGCAATTCGCCGCCGACAGTGACCGTCCTGAAACAGCCGCAATTCCAAAGTAAAAGTGAAGGGAGATAAAGAGATGAAAAAATGCTTACTGACCGCCGGGGCGCTGCTGTTATGGACCGGAACGGTATGTGCCGGTGGAACCGGAGATACCGTTACCCTGCCCTCAGAAACCTATAATGCCATTCTGCAGAAGCTTGACGCTCTGCAGAAACGAGTTGACATGCTGGAGGAAAAACCGGCCGCGCCCGCTGCCGCGCCTGTTTCGGCTGTATCCCGCGAGGAATACGACAAGCTGGCAGGGGACGTCAATACTATTTATGACACTCTGGACGTGGTGGAAACCAAGGCGCTGCAGGACCGGATCAACTGGGGCGCTGAGCTGCGCACCAAGGTGAATAATTACAAGCTGTCCGATTTGTCGGCGGTGGACGCCATGATTCGCAGCACTGCAGGCTGTCCGGTATTGGTTATCCCGGGTGAAGAAGAAAATATGACGACAATAACTGGACCAACCGCGTCCGCCTCAATATGGATGCCAAAATCAACCCGACCTTGAGTTTCCACGGCCGGATGACCGTCTACAAGAACTGGGGTGATTCCGATATCACCACAACGTCCCTCTATAACGACATGAACCGCGCCCACCGGCCGGGTACCAGCGGGGTGAAGCTTGACCGCGCCTATATCGACTGGGTGCCGGATTTCATCCTGCCCATCGCCGTTACCATCGGCCGTCACCCGTCCACCGAGGGCCCGCCGGTGGAATACAAGGAAAACCGGCAGCGCCAGTCCACCTTCCGTCGCTGCTCTTTGACGCGGAAAACGACGGCATTGTCGTCACCCTGGGGCTTGAACGCTATACCGGCCTGAAAAATTCGGGCTGGCGGTTTGCCTACGGCAAGGGCTATCATTCCGATGACGATGATTCGTCCAATTTCTCCTTTTTTGACGATGACAACGCCGGTGACACCGACATGTACGCCACCTTTCTCGAAAGCGAGATCCCGGGGCTGAAAAACAGCCTGGTGGTGCTCAGTTACGCTCACATGACCGATCTCCCCAGCTCCTTCCTGGGGGAGGACGCCCCGGTGAGCCTGGGTGATATGGATCTCTACGGCGTCCATCTGCAGGCCTCCAGCCTGCTGGAGTCGAATTTTGATCTTTTCCTCTCCTGGGCGGGTAACAGGACGGATGGCGCCGGCGAATCGGTTGATTACTCTGCGGTATTTGCCGCGCCTCCGGGGACCGTGACCATGGGTCTCCTGTCCCCCGACGGCGAGGACGACCGTTCCGGTTCCAGTATTTACGCAGGTGTGCGCTACACCGTGCCCTATACGCCGCTCAAGAATCCGAAAATCGGCTTTGAGTACAACCACGGCTCCAAATACTGGATGAGCATGACCATGGCCAGCACCGAGATGTTCAACAAACTGGCCACCCGGGGCGATGCCTATGAGCTCTATTACATCCAGCCGGTCAATGAAAATCTCTTTTTCCGGGTTGGTTATACCATGATCAACTACGATTACACCGGCAGCGGCTCCCATCTGGGCCAGCCCCAGGAAACCGATGCCGAACTCAGCAACTACTATCTGTTGATGGATTGCCGTTTCTGATTTGTGCGGCAGCATGATTCCGCTATGAAAGACCGTTCATGTCGAGTGCGTGAACGGTCTTTTTTTTTCGTGGCCGCGGGAATAAAAAGAAAATGACGGGAATATTTGCTCCACTTTGTGGTGGAGATGCTGATTTTACCCATTTTGCCGGTGGAGTTTAACGAATGAAGAAAGAAAAGAAATCACGAAGATTTTCATTTCGCTGTAACTGTTCATTGAAACTGAAAATTCTTATCCCGTCGTTTATCATTATCTGTTTTCTGGTGGGCATCGCCGCCTTGAGTTTCAGGAATTTTCATTCCCTCGGCGGCACGGTTTCGGAAATCATCACCAGTTCGGAAAAGACCCTGAACTCGGAAACCAGGCTCACCGTGCTGATCGGTCAGACCCAGCAGACTGCGAGCCGCTATTTTTATTTTGCCCAGGAGGCGGACAAGCAAGAGGCAAAGGCAACCATTGCCGAGCTGAAGGCGCTTGAAACCATTGCCGCTGAAAAAAAAGTGATGACGGCCCTTGACCGGCTGGCGCAGCTCATTGATGCAGCCGGTGTTCGTTTTGACGCCCTTGCCAAGCAGCAGAAGAGTTCTCTCGACCTGATCAAGGAGATCCGCAGCGGTCTGACCTCGTCCATCACACCGGAAAAGACCCAGGAAATACTGGCATTTATCGATCTGGTCAGTGCGGACATGAAAAGCCCTGATCCGAAAGCAAAGGATGAAATAGAAAAAACATTTGAGCAGGCGGTGCAGGGGGTGGGGCAGGATCTGAAATACAGCCTGGAGGATTACTCTGACATCTGGGCCGGCTACAGTGCCGTTTCCCTGAAACTGCGCGATGACAGCACCCAGGCCCTGGAAGAAACCCTGAATGCCCTGCGCGTCTTTCAGGCGGATCATATCCGTTCCAGTCAGGAGAAGATGGCCCTGATCAAGCAACAGACCCTGAAGCAGATTGATTCCGCCGCCCTGGTGATGGGTATTGTCGGGTTGGCGGGAATTGTCATAAGCATTGTTTTGTCCGTAACTGTTGCGGTGTCGATCATCAAGCCGATTCTCTCCTGCGTTTCCATGGCCGACCGGGTGGCGCAGGGTGATGTGCGGGAAAATTTGAATCTGAAGCAGAATGATGAGGTGGGCGATCTGGGCAGAAGCATGGATCTGATGATCGTCGGCCTGCGGAAACGGGCGGAACTTGCTCAGGCCATTGCCGAGGGTGATCTCACCCGGGAGGTCAATGTCTATTCCGAGCATGATCTGCTCGGCAATTCCTTGAGTCGCATGGTGGAAAATCTGGCCGGCATGATCCGGCAGATTCAAGCCAATTCCGCCCGGCTTAACAATTCATCGGATCAATTGACCGATATCGTCAACCAGTTGGCCACCAGTTCCGACGGCATGATTGCCAATTCGGCCAAGGTAAATGACGCGACAAGCGAGATGAACCTCCAGGTTGAACAGGCCTCGTTGATTGCCGGCGACATGCTGCGCGACATGGAAATGGTGGTGGAATCATCCCAGCAGATGTCCTCGGCGGTCGGCGAAATAGGCAATCATGCCCGCCAAGGGGCGACCATCACCGAGTCGGCTCTCGATATGTCTGAGCAGGCGCGGCTGTCCATGGAAAAATTGCATGCGGGCACGGAAGAAATCGGCGAGATTACCAAGGTCATTCACGACATCACCGAGCAGACCAAGCTGCTGGCGCTGAATGCCACCATCGAGGCGGCGCGGGCAGGTGAAGCGGGCAAGGGTTTTGCCGTGGTGGCCGGCGAGGTGAAAGAGCTGGCCCAGCAGAGCGCCCAGGCGGCAAATCGGATTGCCGTTCAGATTACCGATGTGCAGAAAAATACCCAGGAGGCGGTGAAGGCCATTGCCGATGTGGCGGAAATCGTGCAGAAGGCGCATGCCTCATCAAGCACCATTTCCTCTTCGGTGGAAAGCCAGAGCCGGATGAACAGTGAAATAACCAGCAAGGTGTCGCAATCCCACTCCGGTGTCAAGCATGTTGCCGAAGCCATTCATCTTGTTTCTTCCGAGGCGGCGCAGGTGCGGGAAAATATCCGGCGCATTGATCAGGAGATCCAGGCCGGAGGCGCCGAGCTGCGGAAGATCAGCGAGTCAACCAGCGAACTTGTCGAGCTTGCCGCCAGTCTGCAGGAGCTGGTGGAAAAATTCAGGATTTCTTCTTGAGTTTGCCGCCCGGTTTTTGTTTGATTATCCCGAGAAAATCAGAAGTTTACCACGGAGTGCACAGAGCGAACTTCTTGTAACTGAAAACTCTGTGTCCTTCGTGTGCTCTGCGGTGAAAAAACAGACATTTTGCGACTTCATCTTTTTGCAGATATGCTTACTGTTCCGGATCGGCGCATGCCTCCCGGATGCGCAGGATCTCATCCATGTTATTCAGAAAGATGTCCAGTAATTCGGGGTCAAAGTGTTTTCCTCGGCCCTCGACGAGGATATCGACTGCCTTGTCGACCGGAATGGCGTCTTTGTAAACCCGGTTGGTGGTGAGGGCGTCAAAGACGTCGCAGATGGCGGCAATTCTTCCCTCAATCGGGATATCCTTTCCTTTTAGTTTTCTCGGATAACCGGATCCGTCATATTTTTCATGATGGGTATAGGCGATGGAGGCTCCCAGGCGGAGCAGTTCTGATTTTGCGTCGGCAAGAATGCGGTAGCCGATTTCCGGATGAAGCTGGATAGTGCGAAACTCTTCGTCGGTCAGGCGGCCCGGTTTGAGCAGGATGGTGTCTGAGATACCGATTTTGCCGATATCGTGCAGGGGGCTTGCCAGCCGGATCTTTTCGCATTCCTTTTCAAGCAGCCCTGATTTCCTTGCCAGCAGCCGGCAGTAATGGCTCATGCGCATGGTGTGCTGGGCCGTTTCATTGTCGCGGAACTCCGCCGCCTTGCCGAGGGTCATGATGGTTTCTTCCCGCGCCAGGTGCAATTCAAGAGTTCGCTCGGCAACCAGTTCCTCCAGTTGCTGATTATATCTGTTGTTGTCGATTTCCAGTTCCCGTCGATGGAGGGCATTGGCCACATTGATGACCAGTTCGTTCATCTGCACCGGTTTGATGATATAGCCGAATGCGCCCATTTCAAGACAGTTGATGGCGATTTCCCGGTCGTCTACCCCGCTTATCATGAGCACTGCCAGTTCGGGAAAGTTCTTCCGCGCACTCTCGAGCAGTTCGATGCCGCTCATCTCCGGCATGTTGATGTCGGACAGCATCAGGGAAAATTCCTGCTCTGCAAGAAGCGTGAGAGCCTCCCGGCCATTGTGGGCTGTCCGGCATTCATAGCCCGCGTAATTCAACAGTCGGGAGAAGGTATCGCAGATGATCTTTTCGTCATCAACCAGGAGGATTTGGTGGCGTGATTGGATTTCATTCATAGTGTTTTTAATTTATCAACGGCCGGAGTGAAATTCAAGCGAAATGAATGAATCGGTTCTATTACCGATTTTGAGGATCAGCTCGTCTTGCTCCTCTGCTGTCTGCGGGTGCGTATGGATATTCATTCGTTGCGAGCTTGACAAAAGTTTCTGATCCGCATACTTTGATGACTTAGCGCAGGTCCAGCCAAACCCTTTACAAAGAGAGGTTTTTGTGCTTAATACCAGTTTTTTCCGGAATGGAGCCGTTGCCCTTTTTCAGGACGTGGCCGGGTGATATTGTGGATTTGTTGTGTGAGAAATACAAAGAAAAAGTTGATTCCGACCAGGCGCGTTGTTCGCATCCGGTGGAATACTGCCGTTTCAGGACTTCATGCATGATCCATTTTGTGGAAAAGGAAAACGAGCGGGAAGAACGCCGGCGGAAACAGGAAGAAGAAAATGCTGAAACTCAAATTTGAAAAAGGCGGGGGGCTCTTGCCGGTAATCGCCCAGGATTTTCAGACGGGTGAAGTGCTGATGCTGGCTTACATCAATGCCCAGGCCTTTGCGGAAACGGTTGCCAGCGGCAAGGCCCATTACTGGAGCCGGTCGCGCAATAAATTGTGGTTGAAGGGTGAATCATCCGGGCATGTGCAGCTTGTCAAGGAAATCCTGGTCGACTGCGACGAGGATACGGTCATCTACAAGGTTGAACAGTTGGGTGGCGCGGCCTGTCATAAAGGATATCGCAGCTGTTTTTTCAGACGTTTACAGGGGGATGATTTCATTGTCATGGGTGAACCCGTGTTTAATCCCCGGGAGGTATATAAAAAATGAATCAATTGAAATTGGGCATTCCCAAAGGCAGCCTGGAAAAGGCCACCATTGAACTGTTTGCCAAGTCCGGCTGGCAGATCAAGCTTTCTTCCCGTAATTATTTTCCCGAGATTGATGATCCGGAGCTTTCCTGTTCCATCTGTCGGCCCCAGGAGATGTCCCGCTATATTGAAGCAGGTATTCTCGATGCCGGCATCACCGGCAAGGACTGGATTCTTGAAAACGAGTCCGATGTTGTTGTGGTGGAAGACCTGGTCTATTCCAAGGTCAGCCGGAAACCGACCAGATGGGTCATCGCCGTGCCGGGTGATTCCGATATCAAGACCATCGAGGATCTTAAGGACAAAAAGATCGCCACCGAACTGGTCAGTTATACCAGGCGTTTTTTTGCCTCGAAAAACATCAATGTGGAAATTGAATTTTCCTGGGGCGCCACCGAGGCGAAAGTGGTATCCGGGCTTGCCGATGCCATTGTCGAGGTGACGGAAACCGAATCCACCATCCGTGCCCACGGTCTGAAGATCATCCATGAGCTGATGAGTTCCAATACCCAACTGATTGTCAATAAGCAAGCCTGGACCGACCCGTGGAAAAGGGAAAAAATCGAAAATATCGCCATGCTGCTCCAGGGAGCCCTGCGGGCGGACAATATCGTCGGCCTCAAGATGAACGTGCCGGAGGAACAACTGGAGGCGGTGATCGGCATGCTGCCCAGCATGAAAGGCCCTACTGTGGCGCCGCTCTACAATACGAAGTGGTTCTCGGTTGAAACCGTTATTTCCGAGCATCAGGTGCGGGATCTGGTGCCGAAACTGCTGAAGGCCGGAGCGGAAGGTATTATCGAATACGCCTTGAACAAGGTTATCTGAGATGGCCCTTTTCCAGGACGTCGAGGCTTTTTTTGTCAAGAGTGTCTATAATACATCCCAGTTGCCGCCCGCGGATTTTGCCGAGATCGCCTTTGCCGGGCGCTCCAATGTCGGCAAATCGAGCCTGATCAACCGTCTCCTGAATCGTCGGAATCTGGTCAAGGTCAGTTCCCAGCCGGGCAAGACCCAGAGCCTGAATTTTTTTACCGCCGGCGAAAGGCTGTATCTGGTCGATCTTCCGGGCTACGGTTTTGCCAAGGTTCCCCGCAAGGTGCAGAATGACTGGAAGGGGCTGATTGCATCCTATATCCTCAATCGCCCGACGCTTCTTTGTGTTGTGGTGATCATTGATATCCGGCATGAGGTCAAAAGCCGGGATCTTGAACTGGTTACCTGGCTGAAAAGTGAAAATATCCCGTTGCTGCTGGTCTACACCAAACAGGATAAGCTGACCGGCAATAAAAAGGCGCAGCAGGCCGCCATCCTTGATGCCGGATTCGGTATCGGGCAAGACGACCGGGTGCTGTTTTCCGCAAAAACAGGAGAAGGAAGGGAAAATCTTATTTCCAGACTTGAACAGTTTGCCTGATAGTGGTTTATTGTCGGTTTATGGAAAGGATACGACCGTTGATGGAAAAATGACATAACAACTGATGATCGGCTGGACCCAATGAAGAGTAACTTTTTGGAGGAGAGGTGACAATGCTTGGACAGTTTGTGTTTACAGAGGTGGAGAGTATGTCGTCAGATTCTAAAGTCAGTTGCTGGAATATCATGCAATGTGACAATGAAAGGTGTTCCGCGCGTGAAAATGGCAAGGCCTGCTGGGAGGTGGCCGATGAACTGGATGATTACAGGTCTGCCTTAAATGTCTGTTCGGACTGCCTGGTGTATCTCAGTCAACATCAGAACAGCGTGCTCAGCCGGGAAGAAATCGAGGAGATTTTGCAGAAAAAAGGGGTCTGTCTTCTCATGGAAAAATGTCATAATCTGAAATAAATTTTAACAGGCGCACGCAGGTGTCAGCCGAGATCGGCTGACACCTGCGTGCGCTTTGTACGACTTCCTTCAGTTTCTTCCCTTCTCCGGCCGCCGCTCCATCCTGGAGCCGCATGCGGAGACGGCCGGTTTTCTGCCCATCCTCGGCTCGCCGCAGGCGTGGCCGCTGTTTTTTTCTTCCCCCCCATTTTCTCTCAGGCTTTCCTCCGGCATCCGCCGCTTAAGGCGATGCTGCACCGGTTATCGCTCGTCTGATTTCAGCACCGCCAGAAATGCGCTTTGGGGAATATCCACATTGCCCACGGTTTTCATTCGTTTTTTGCCGGCCTTCTGCTTTTCCAGCAGTTTTCGTTTTCTGGAGATGTCACCGCCGTAACATTTCGCCGTGACGTCTTTACGCAGGGCGGAAATGGTTTCACGGGCAATGACGGTGCCGCCGATAGCACCCTGGATGGCGATCTTGAACATCTGGCGCGGGATTTCCTCCTTCAGTCTTTCGCAGGCGTGCAGCGCCCTTTCGCGCGCCTTGGTGCGATGGACGAGTTGGGAAAGGGCATCCACCCTTTCACCGTTGACCAGGATATCAAGTTTGGTGAGATCGCTGGGCCGGTAATCGATCAGCGCATAGTCAAAGGAGCCGTACCCCTGGGTAATTGATTTGAGCCGGTCGTAAAAATCATAGATAACCTCGGCCAGGGGCAGTTCACAGGTGAATTCGATTCTGCCCGGCATGGGGTAATGGTAATGGGTGTTTTCTCCCCTGCGCTCCATGCACAAGGTCATAACGGCGCCCATGTAGCGTTCCGGAATGTGAATGGTTGCCTTGATAAAAGGCTCTTCGGTGCGGGTAATGGAGCCCGGGTCGGGGAAATATGTGGGGTTGTCCACCTCCTTCATGGTGCCGTCCTGCAGGTAGAAATGGTAACAGACCGAAGGGACGGTGAGAATAAGCGGGATGTCGAATTCCCTTTCCAGCCGTTCCTGGATGACCTCCAGGTGGAGCAGGCCGAGAAAGCCGCAGCGGAAGCCGAAGCCGAGGGCTGAAGATGAATCCTTCTGGTAGGAGAGCGAGGCATCGTTTAAGGTGAGTTTTTCCATGGCTGCGGCCAGGTTTTCATAGTCATCCGTGGTAATGGGGTAGATGGAAGAAAAGACGACCTGCTGGATTTCCTTGAAGCCGGGCAGCGGTTCGGCGCAGGGATTGTCTTTCAGGGTGATGGTGTCGCCCGGCCTGGTGTCGCTCACGGTTTTGATTCCTGCCAGGATATATCCTACCTGACCCGCCCGCAGTTCCTTCTGAGGTAAACGTTCAAGGTGGAAGAGGCCGACCTCGTCCACTCGGTAGGCCGCCTTGTTTGACATGAAGAGGATGGTGTCGCCGGCCTTGATCCTGCCGTTGATAATTCTGCAGGAGATGATGGTGCCGCGGAATGAATCATAATGGGCATCAAAAATAAGGGCCTGGAGCGGCGCATCCGGGTCACCTTCCGGAGCGGGCAGCAGGGTGACAATGGCTTCAAGTATTTCGTCGACCCCTTCGCCGGTTTTGGCCGAGCACTTTCGGATCGCTGCGCCGTCAAGTCCCAGGTCTTCCTCGATCTGTATGGCCACGGCATCCGGGTCGGCGGAGGGGAGATCAATCTTGTTGATCACGGGAATAATTTCCAGATCGTTTTCCATGGCCAGGTAAAGGTTGGCCAGGGTTTGCGCCTCAATGCCCTGGGCCGCGTCGATTAAGAGCAGGGCGCCTTCACAGGAGGAAAGGGCTCGGGATACCTCGTAGCTGAAGTCGACATGCCCGGGGGTGTCGACCAGATTAAGGCTGTATTCCTGTCCGTCCCTGGCCTTATAGGGGAGGCAGATGGTCTGGCTCTTAATGGTGATGCCCCGTTCTCGTTCGATGTCCATGTTGTCGAGCAGCTGGTCCTTGAATTCGCGATCGGTGACCATCCCGCATTTCTGGATGAGTCGATCGGCAAGGGTTGATTTGCCATGGTCGATATGGGCAATGATGCTGAAATTGCGTATATTTTTTTGCTGCATTGGTGGGTCGCTACCTCGTTTTTCTGGCGGAATTGACTATAATGAAGTACAATAAGTTGTTTTGAATATAAGTTTCGTGGAGAAAGGTGGACAATCTGCTAAAATAGGTGGATATATAGTGGCGGCTTCTGCTTGTCAAGAAAGAAACGGAAGCCTTCCATTCAGTCTATAAAGAGAATCATGACAGAAGAAACGGATATAAACAACTCTTTTGAGGATGAGGAGCAAACCTTCCATCCCCTGCTGGCCCTGCCGGATGACAAGCACCTGCCTGCTCTCAGTCACCCCGGCCTGCATCGATATCTGCAGGAAATCAACCAGCACCGGCTTCTTACCCGGGAAGAAACGGAAGAACTCGCCAAGCGTTTTCACGAAACCCAGGACCCGGAAGCCGCGTATCAGCTGGTGACGGCCAACCTGCGGCTTGTGGTCAAGGTGGCGATGGATTTTCAGAAATACTGGATGCAGAATTTTCTTGATCTTATTCAGGAAGGCAATGTCGGACTGGTGCAGGCGGTAAAAAAATTCGACCCCTACCGCGGCGTCAAGTTTTCCTATTATGCCGCCTACTGGATCCGGGCCTATATCCTGAAATTTATCATGGATAACTGGCGGCTGGTAAAAATCGGCACCACCCAGGCCCAGCGTAAACTTTTTTTCAGTCTCAACAAGGAAAAAAAACTGCTGGAATCCCAGGGGTTCAAGCCGGAAACAAAGCTGCTGGCGGAAAGGCTGGGGGTGAAGGAAAGCGAAGTCATCGAAATGTCCCAGCGGATGGATAACTGGGATGTGTCGCTGGAAAGTCCGGTGCGGGAGGATTCCGATGATGAGCAGAAGAGTTTTCTGCCGGCGACCGGGCCTTCCGTCGAGGAGACGGTGGCGGATATTGAGATCAAGGAACGTATGGGCGAGATTCTCGATAAGCTGCAGGATACCCTGAATGAAAAGGAGCAGACCATTCTGGCCGCCCGTCTGCTCAGTGATGAGCCTCTCACCCTGCAGGACATAGCGGATCAGTTCGGTATCTCTCGGGAGCGAGTGCGGCAGATCGAGGCGAATCTGCTCAAGAAGATGAAGAAGTACCTTGAACAGGAAGTGCCCGATATCGGCTTTTTTCTCGATCATGTCGATAAGCAGTGGCAGGTGTAACGCAGGAAAGGAAATCAGAATTCAGGAGACAGGAACGGCTGTTTTGCCCTTGAGATGTAATCTGAAACCAATAAACTTGAAACGTCGAATTGAAATTATGAATATACCCTTACTTGATCTGAAAGCGCAGCTTGATACACTCCATGACGAAATCATGACGGCCATTGGCGAAACGGTTCGTTCAACCTGTTATATCATGGGGCCGCAGATAGAGGCCCTTGAGAAAAATGTTGCCGCCTATTGCCGGACAAAGTCGGCTGTCGGCGTTTCCAGCGGCACGGATGCGCTGCTGGCAAGTCTCATGGCCCTTGGAATAAAAAACGACGATCTGGTGCTGACCACGCCCTACACCTTTTTCGCCACCATGGGCAGTATCCTCCGTCTCGGCGCCCAGCCTCTTTTTGTCGATATTGATCCGGTCAGCTATAACATTGATCCGGCCAAGGTTGCGGAGATTCTTGCGGACGCAAAAATTGCACCGAGAATAAAGGCGATGATGCCGGTGCATCTTTTTGGGCAGTGCGCTGATATGGCACCCTTGCTGGAGCTGGCGGCCAAGCATGACATCCCCGTGGTGGAGGATGCGGCCCAGGCCATCGGTTCCTCGTATCCCTTCCGGGTAAATGGCGCCATCGAATGGAAAAGGGCCGGCAGCATGGGAGATTGCGGCTGTTTTTCTTTTTTTCCCAGCAAGAATCTCGGCGGCATGGGCGACGGCGGCATGGTGGTAACCAACAGTGAAAAACTCGGCAATGACCTCCGGCTGGTCAGGGTTCACGGCGATATCGGCAAATACCAGCATGCGGTTGTCGGCGGCAATTTTCGTCTGGACGCCATTCAGGCGGCTATTCTGAATGTCAAGCTGAAGCATCTCCAGACATGGCATGCCGCGAGAAGACAGAATGCCACCCTGTACAATGCCCTTTTCAAGGAGGCGGGGTTGGTGGAAGAGGGGGCCATTCGTCTGCCTGAGGCCGTCTATGCTGATCTGGCCGCCGGCGAAAGCGGTGTTGATTATCACATTTACAATCAGTATGTTGTCCGTGCCGCGCGAAGGGATGAATTGCGTGATTTTCTGCTGAAGGAATCAATCGGGGTGGCGGTCTATTATCCGATTCCCCTGCACCGACAGAAATGCATCGCCGATCTGGCGTGCAGTCGTTGTTCCATGCCCGAGTCGGAGAGGGCTGCCGCCGAAACCCTGGCCTTGCCGATTTATCCTGAACTCACTTCGAAGATGCAGGAGCATGTTGTCGACCGGATTTGTGCATTTTATAAGAAATAGGAAGGGTGTTGAAAAAATTCCGGCCGGCAAGACGATTTTCTTTGTGCTGGGGTTGGTTCTTCATTTGTCCATTGATGTGTCCGCCGCATCTTCCCTGGAAGATTTTTTCGGCACGCCGCAGATTCCTCGGCAGGAAATAGGTGCGTCCTCGCCAAGCTCCGCCCCATGGCTGACAATCTGGCAGGAAGCTCGCCGGCACGCCGTTGCGGGAAACTATGCGGCCGCCCGCTCCGCTTATTCCCGGTTGCTTGAAATAAAAGGCGATCTGGTTGAGGCTCGTTGGGAATTTGCCGCGCTGCTTCTTTCCGGCAATGAATTTGATCAGGCTGCCGGGCTGCTGGAGATGCTGCTGGAGGAATTTCCGGAACGGGTCGAGTATTTGAACGGACTCGGTTATGTCATGCAGAAAAAAGGACATTTTGACCGGGCCGTGGAGCTTTTCGACCGTGCCGCCGGCCTTGACCCCGCCAACATTGTCGCACTGAGCGGAATCAGCGAGGGCCTGCTCGCCCTTGGCAATCTGGGCAGGGCATTACCCCGGCTCGAGGAACTGAACGAACGGCAGGTTGATGACGTCGTGCTGCAGAAACGGCTTGTCTGCCTTTATCTGGAGTTGCAACTTGCCTCCAAGGCACGGCCTTTGGCTGTTCGGCTGGCGGAAAGATCCGATGCCACGATTGAAGATTTCAGATGCGCGGCAAAATCCCATGATGAACCAGGGTTGAAACATCTTGCCGCCAAATATTGGCGAAAAGTGGTGGCCGCGGCGCCGGAAGACGTTTCCGCGCATGCCTGGCTGGCATCCTATCTGGAGGATGAGGGAAGTTGGCGTGAAGCGCTTCCCCACCTCCTTTTTTTGCTTGATCGGGACGAGCGGAACGGCGAACTGCTGCACCGTGTCGGCACGTGCTACCTTCAGCTCGACGAACCGGAAAAGGCGGTGCCTTTTTATGAAAGGTATCTTGTCTTTTTTCCGCAGGACAAGGATGTCATCCGGCAACTGGTCAGCATGTATGCCGGCCTCGGCGAAGAAAGGGAAACACTGACCGCTCTTGACCGTTATTTTGTCATCGAGCCTGATCCGTCTCCTGGAAACTTGCGGCAGGCCGCTCGTCTTTATGATGCGGCAGGCCGATACCATGACGCCATCCCACTTTATCGCCGCCTGCTGGAAATTACCCCCGATGACTCCGATATTCTTGCGACCCTGGCCCGTGATCTGCTTGCTGTCGGAGAAGATGACGGTGCATTGAAAATATGGGCCGACCTTGCCCGTATCTCTCCGGACAGCAAGGCTGTTTATCGTTCCATGATGGAGCTGCTGATCCGCCTTGATCGTCGGGAAGAGCTTGTTCATGTGCTTGCGCAAATTAATAAACAGGACCCGAACGATGTCGAAGTCGCCCTGCGGCTTTCCGCCGCGCTTCTTGCCGACGGCAAGGTGAAAGAGGCGGAGGATGTTTTTCTGCCTGTTGCCGCCAATGAAATAGCCGATCTTTCCCTTTTGGAGATGAGGGCGAAAATTTTTGAGGGGCTTCGCATGCCGGAGCATGCCTTGAAGGATTACATGGCAATTTCGGCAACCGGTGATGAAAGACCGGAGTTGCGACTTAAATGCCTGGAGATTGCCGCCGCCTTGGGTCGGAGACAATTGGCGGCCACATATCTGGATGTTTTTCTCAGCGGAAAGCCGGGTGTGGAGGAAATTCTCCGAGCCGCCAATGGTTTCAGGGACGGTTGTGATTATGATATGGCGCACTCTCTTTATCAGGAATTGCTCGAAAAGAGCACTGATCCTGAAATCCGCAGCCGAATTCTGTTGCAGTTTGCCGTGTCTTATGAACAGCAGAATCTTTCCTTTGAGGCGGAACAGGTTTTGCGGATAGCATTGCTGGAAAGTCCGGAGAAGCCTGTGGTGCTGGCGAGACTTGTTGATCTGCATCTGCGCGCAGGACACAAGGCCGATGCATCAGTTTGGCTGGCGCAGCTTGAGAGCTTCGTTCATTCTTCAGCGGCAAGCGAGGACGAAAAGAATTTGACTCGCTGGTTGCCGGAATTGCTGCAGGTTCGGTTGCTCAATGCCACCCGCAAATTTTCCGCTGCCCAGAAAAAAGCCCGGACACTGCAAAAAGAGATGGCCGCGCAAGGCGTGGGCGGGGCGGCTATCCATCAGGGAAAACCCTTGCAGTATCTGACGGGTCTTGAACTTGCAAGGGCCTCTCTGGGGCTGGAAGAATATGATGATGCTGAAAAACAGTGTCGGTTGTTGAAAGACCATGATGTCGACGGCCTGGACTGTCTGGTCCTTCTCCATCAGATTTATACGGCACAGGGCGATTTGGCCTCTGCCTCGGCACTTCATGAAAAGGCATTGGAGGAAGCGAGCCGGGATCTGGGGAGGATGTTCCTGCTTGCGGACGCATATCGGCAAGCAGGGATAAAGACGGCCATGGTCGGCGGTTCTGACGCCGCAACAGGCATGTCCGCTGATTCGTTTGCCGCTCTGTTCCGGCAGGCAAAGTTTCACGCAGCCGCGGGAGATTTACCTCGATCTTTTGCTATGTTGAAAAATCTTGACGCTGCCTATCCTGGGAATACGGCTGTCGAGGCGCTGATTGCCGAACTCGCTTTTACCATGGGCCTGGATGATGAGGCCTTGTCTTCTTGTGATGTCATATTGGCCCGTCAGCCCTATCGCGCGGACATCCAATTGCTGAAAGCCAGGATTTTCTGGCGGCAGCTTGAATGGGATGAATCCTTCAAGGTGTATGAGAATTATCTGATTCCGGAAGTTGACGACCTTTTAGCCGAACAGTCCGATGCCGTGGGAGTGGCTCTGCCGGAGGAGGAGGAAATCTCCGTCTGGCAGCGTCTGACCTTTGCCGCTCCGTTAAAGGACGGTTTTGTTGACAGGGCAATGACTCCTTCCTTTGTCATGGGGAAAGGGAACGAAGAGTTGAAGAAAATTGCCGCTTCGCTTTTTTCCCGCTATAAGTGGCAGCAGCGTTTTGCCGTTGAGTTGTCGGCCCGGCGTTTTGTTGCGCAGCGGGATGATTTTCAGGCGGTTAATCTGTTTTTGCAGTTGGTTGAGAGATATCCCGAAGATGAATCCCTTCTTTTTGATCTTGCCGGCGTTTACAGCAGGCTCGGCCAATTGGGCGATGAGGCGCTTCTTTATGAGCGTCTGGCGTCCATGGAGCCGAGCTTTCCCGGTCTGCGGGAGGCATTTGAAAGGAACAAGCTCAAGCGGCTGCCTCGGGTTATCGGCTCCTATCGCTATCAGACCGAGGATGGGAGGGACGGGTATAAATCCATCAAGAAAAATGCGGTGGATTTCGGCACGTGGGCCTCTTTGCACCCCGGCAATGATCTGGAGGTGATGCTCTCCGGAATCAGATACAGCTCCGCCGATGCGGATGAAACCGTCCGGGCGAAGCGGGCTTTTGCTTCTTATGAGGCGAGCCTGTTTACTAGATTTGATGTTGATTTTGGGGGTGGTGTGCAAAGCCTTGAAGGCGATTACGCCAACACCGCGCTTTTGGAGTGCGGCGTGACGGGTAAGTTGAGCGACAGGGTGCAGGGTGAAGTCAGGTATGAGCGGGATGTGGTGGAAGATACGGTGGCGAGTCTCAGTCGCAATATAGTGGCTGAAAATGTCCAGGCCGGACTTTTTCTCGGTGTTTTCCCCCGGGTGTTGACCGGTGGCGATTACGAGTACACAAATTATTCCGACGGCAACGATATGAAGGGGTATTCATTTTGGGCTTCGTATATTTTGTTGCCGGAACCCACTTATCTGCAATTCACCTTCAACTATGAGTTCAGAGATACAAGAGAAAGCGGAAGTACCTTGGGACCGATGCGTGACGACGGTTTTACCGACGACGATCATCCCTACTGGACCCCCAGGAATTATTGGAAAAACGGTTATTCGGTTTTATGGAAGCATAAATTATCCGCCGATACTCTTGAACGCGGGACGCCAAGTTATTATAGTGGCGAATATCTGGTTGAATATGATGCCGACGGACATATGCTCCAGACTCTCCGGGGTCTCTTTTTTCTTGAATTATCCCGGAACTGGATGCTCGAATCCTCACTCCGTCTGGTCGTGTCCGATGAGTATCGAGCAAAAGACCTCACCTTATCCGCCGTCTACCGCTGGTAAAGGCCCATTGACGGATTCATGTCCGCCTTTTTTTGCCTGGTGTCATTGCTGATGTTCTTTTTGTGTTTTTTGTTGAAGAGATCTCGGTTGGGGATCTCTCTTTTTTTTGTTTGGTTTGCTTCATTATTGATTCGCTCCGGTGATTCCGGGGCGGGAGGTTTTATAGATGATTGAAAGAGTGCCAATGTCGAAAAACGGTCATTCCCGTTTGCGGGATGAATTGATTCGCTTGCAGCGGGTGGATCGCATGGAGGTTATTAAGTCCATCGAGGTGGCCAGGGGGCATGGCGATTTGAAGGAAAACGCCGAGTATCATGCAGCCAAGGAGCGACAGGGCCATATTGAGGGGAGAATTCTCGAGTTGAAAGACAAGCTGGGGCGGGCCGAAATTATCGATTGTTCCGCTGTAAGCTGTGATCGGGTCGTTTTCGGAACGGTGGTGACCGTGGAAGATCTGGACAACGGCCAGGAGATTGTTTACCAGTTGCTCGGGCCGGAAGAAGCGGATGTGAAAAAAGGGAGCATTTCCGTGCTGTCGCCATGGGGGAAGGCCATGCTCGGCAAAATGATAGGCGATGAATTTGAGGTGAAGACTCCTTCCGGGGTCCGGCAGCTGGAAATAATTGATATCAAGAAAGGCCCCGAGGCATGAGATAGTTTTTCTGTTGTCGATTTCCGTCGGCGGTTTCAAGCTTGAAACCATCGACGGAAAACCGTTAGCGGAAAATCGTCAACACCCCGTCATTTCACCCTCAGTTGCTTCGCGCGATGAGTCCATTCAAAAAGATGTCGCTGATCTGTTTCGCGGTTTCCTCAAGGCTGTAGTGTGGTTTTGCCGACAGGGACCAGAGCCGCGACATTTCATCCAGCGCACCGAAAAAGGCACGTTTGACGATTCCCGGCATCACTTCCTTGCGGAAATGCCCTGACTCCTGACCCTTGTGGACGATATCGGAGACGATATCGATATATTCGATGAATTTGGTGTTGCGGTACTCCTTGATGAACTTGTTGCTCTGCCGGAGTTCCATCTGCAGTACCTCCACCAGTTCCTTCTGGTCATCCAGCAGGCTGAGATGATGGATGGCGTAGATTTCAAGCATTTTTACGGGGTCGGTTTCATTTTCCAGGAGTAATTTGACTTTAACAATGATTTTGCCGATTTCATCTTCAAAAAGCGATATGAGGATATCGTATTTGTTGTTGAAGTAGAGGTAGATTGTTCCATCCGCCACCTTGGCTTCTTTGGCAATGTCTGAAATCCTGGCGTTGAAGAAACCTTTGCGGGCAAATACCTTGACCGCTGCCTGGGTGATTTTTTGATGTTTATCTGAAACTCTCATCAGTAGTAAAATGTCGTATGTGTTGATATCTTTCGAGATGTTGCGCTCAGGTTCTGTTTTTGATAAGTGAATAAAATCAAAATGTTGATTCTTTTTTTTTGCGTAAATATATTTTGGTTCGGGAAAATAAAAGATATAATTGTTTAAAAAAACTATCGGGAAAAGTGGAAAGTGTGTAATTTTTGTGAATAATGATTCATTTTTTTCATGATAGATTTACCATACCGCTCTGTCAAGCGTAAATTTTGTTTTTTTAACTGTCAGGGAAAGTTTTTCAATGGGTTCGCATGCGATTAATGATGGTAAAAGTTCTTTGCCCATGCATATCAAAATCACGGAGAAGGAAAGATGAAAATTTTAGTTGTGGGTTCAGGCGGACGTGAGCACGCCTTGGTTTGGAAACTTGCCCGGAGCGAGAAGGTTGACAAGGTTTATTGCGCGCCCGGCAACGCCGGTATTGCTTCGCTGGCGGAATGTGTCGACATCAAAGTGTCGGATATAGATGCTTTGCTCGCCTTTGCCCATAAGGAAAAGGTTGATCTCACCGTTGTCGGCCCGGAAGAATCGCTCACCTTGGGCATTGTTGATCGTTTTTCCGCCGAGGGGTTGCGCATTTTCGGTCCTGACAGCAAGGGGGCGATTCTTGAGGGAAGCAAGGTTTTCACCAAAAATCTCATGCAAAAATATGATATTCCATCCGGTTTTTTCAGAGTATTTTCCGTTCGGGACCAGGCTCTGGCCTATCTTGACGAAGTGGGTGTGCCGGTGGTGGTCAAAGCGGACGGTCTGGCTGCCGGGAAAGGGGTTATTGTTGCGCACTCACTTGAAGAAGCGCGCAAGGCGGTTGACCTCATTCTAACCGACAAGGCTTTTGGCGCAGCGGGAAGCAAGGTGGTGATTGAAGAATTTCTCCAGGGTGAAGAGGCGTCATTTATTGCTTTTACCGATGGCGAAACCGTGCTTCCCCTGCCCACCTCCCAGGATCATAAGGCCATCTTCGATGGCGACAAGGGGCCGAATACGGGTGGAATGGGCGCCTATTCTCCTGCGCCGGTGGTAACCGATGAAATCCATCAGCAGGTGATGGAAAGGGTTATGCTGCCCACCGTGAAGGCCATGGCGGCTGAAGGTCGTCCATATAAAGGGATGCTTTATGCCGGACTGATGATTCATCAGGGGGTTGCCAAGGTGCTGGAGTTTAATTGCCGTTTCGGCGATCCGGAAGCGCAGCCGCTCTTGCTGCGCCTGAAAAATGATCTGGTCGACATTTTCCAGGCGGTGATTGATGGAAAACTTGCCGAGGTCACCCTTGATATCGATCCTCGCCCCACGGTTTGCGTGGTCATGGCTTCCGGCGGGTATCCCGGTTCCTATGAAAAAGGCAAAAAAATTAAAGGCCTGGATAAGGCGGCACAACAAAATGATGTGGTTGTTTTTCATGCCGGAACGGCAATGAAAAAAGGGGATTTTGTCAACAACGGCGGCAGGGTACTCGGTGTTACGGCCTTGGGAGATTCGCTTCGCGCCGCAATTGACAAGGCATACGCCACGGTGGATCTTATTTCCTGGAAACATTGTTATTACCGAAAGGATATCGGCATGAAAGCCCTGGGCCGCGAGCAGCGAAATATCAAAGTGGGCATTGTCATGGGCAGTGACTCGGATTTGCCGGTGATGAAGGCGGCAAGCGATTTTCTGAAGGAGATGGGTATCGGGTGCGAAATGACGGTGGCATCCGCCCATCGTACCCCTGAGCGGGCGGCGGAATACGCCTCCACGGCGCGGTCACGGGGATTGAAGGTGATTATTGCCGGCGCCGGCATGGCTGCCCATCTTGCCGGTGTGCTTGCCGCCCATACCACCCTGCCCGTTATCGGCGTGCCCATCGACTCATCTTCCCTGAAGGGCTTGGATTCACTGCTTTCCACTGTTCAGATGCCGCCGGGGATTCCGGTGGCTACCATGGCCATCGGCAAGGCAGGCGCGAAAAACGCCGCAATTCTGGCGACCCAGATTCTCTCGGTGGCGGAGGAAGAATTTGCCGTTAAAATGGACGCGTTCAAGAAGAAAATGGCCCGCGAAGTGGACGAGAAGGCCGCAAGGCTTGTTTATTGATGCAGGGGGGCTCTATGGCCTCTTTTGGCAGGCAGACTTCATGAAAAGGATGTAACGTGGGGAAAAATTTCAGGGAGTCTGCTTCCGATGTCGATAAGGCAGTTGACGTTATCCGCCGGGGAGGCATTGTCGCCTTTCCGACGGAAACGTATTACGGACTGGCCGTGAATCCTTTTGACAGGGTGGCGGTGGCCCGTTTATTCGCCTTGAAAAAAAGACCTTCAGCCAAGCCGCTTTTAATGCTGATTGCCGATGAAGCCCAGCTGCGCCGTCTCACCCCAGCCATTCCTTCCCTTTATATGCCCTTGTTGGATTTCTGGCCTGGGCCGCTGACTCTTGTTTTTCCGGCCCTTTCGACTCTTTCGCCCCTTGTTACCGGCGATACCGGAACAGTCGGGGCCCGTATCTCCTCCCACCCCCTTGCCCATCAGCTGGTCAGCCGCGTCGGCCATCCGATTACGGCGACAAGCGCCAATATTTCCGGTCGTCCTCCAACCACCAGCGCAGCCGAGGTGGCATCGGCTTTTGGTGCGGATGTCGATTTTATCCTTGACGGGGGGCAGACTCCGGGCGGGAAAGGTTCAACCCTGGTTGGGCTGCTGGGGCGGAAGCTTGTCCTGATACGCGATGGAATCATTGATTTTCGTGTACTCAATGAGCGGATCGCAAATAAGATTTTGTAAAAAATTGCTTCCTTCTTGTTTAATTTAATATAACGTATTCATGTAATTAATTATAATCTGGCGGAATGTGTATTTTTTTAATGCGAGGGGGGATATTTGATATGGCCGGCTTGCAATGGGATCGTTCCTTTGCCTTGGAACAGGTTGGGGATGATGAGGAGCTGTTGGACGAGTTGATCGACCTGTTTCACGATTCATGCGCGACTGATCTGGAAAAGATAAAAGTATGTGCCCTGGATAATGACCTGGAAGCCATGGCTGATGTTGCTCACAGTATCAAAGGCGCTTCGGCAAGCCTTGGCATAGAAGGCATTCGAGCAGTCTCCGCCGATCTGGAGAAGGCGGGGCGCAACCGAGACAGGGAAAAGGCGGAGTCTCTCATCCCCGGTCTTGAGATGTTGCTTGCCGAGTTTGAAGCCGTCAACCGGTAACCGTGATCATTTTGTGAAAAATAAATGTAACTCTATCCAGGTAGATAGGCTAAAGGCTGTAGGCTGTAGGAAAGGCATCGCAAAATATGAACTCATGCAGGACAAACAGCCCTATAGTCTTCAGTCTGTAGCCTTAACACCTGAGTAGTTACAAATAAATTTATTAAAGCTGTCGGGAAAAATCGCTGTAATCACAGAAATTTCTCCGTGATTTCGGCGTGCTCCGTGGTGAGTCGGGTGTTTGGCGAATTTATCAATCCTTGAACGGCAGCGTCATGACATATTATGCCCTCAGCGCAAAAGCTTGTAGATAAATTTAATGATTTAAAGACGTTACCCCATGTTGCCATCAGGGTGACGCAGATGGCCGGTTCCGAGACGGCCACCATGCAGGATTTTGAGGAAGTCATCAAACTCGATCCCGTGCTGGTTGTCCGTCTCCTGCGTCTGGTCAACAGTCCCTATTTCGGCTTGAGCAGCCATGTGGAATCCATTGCCAAGGCGGTTATTTTCATCGGGATGAAACATTTGCGCAACCTGGTGGCGGTTGAGGGATTGCGCAATTTGTTCAGGGAAAGGGCGGAGGAAACAATTTTTTCCCGCAAGAATCTGTGGACTCATTCGGCAACAGTGGCCATTCTTGCCCAGATGATTTCCCGGAGAATATTCGGAGAAGACGGTGAGGATGTTTTCCTGGCCGGCATTATCCATGATATCGGACTCATTGTCGAGGATCAGCTGTGCGGAGAAAAATTGCGACAGGTTTGTTCAATCTATTCGCAGGAGCAGGGCGAAGAGTCAATAACCGGGTTCGAGGACGGTCTCATCGGCACCAATCACTCCAAGATCGGCAGATTGCTGGCGATACAATGGCATCTTTCCGATGAGGTGGTCGAGGCAATTCGTTTTCACCACCGGCATGACAAGCAATTTCCCATCCCAAGCGTGATTGCCATTCTGCAACTTGCCGAGTTCATGGCCTGCAAGATGAATCAAGGGGTGGTGATTGGTCGCAGTGATCCCTTACCGGCATATCTGGCCGATCATCTGAAAAGCAAGATGGCTGAGTACAAGGTGCTTCTCAAGGCCCTGCCGGCGGAAATGGCGAAAGCCCGAGAATTGTATGACGCGGATCAGGAGCAGGCATGAACAGTCTGATCGATAATGTTTTTGCCGACTTTGCCGATGCCGACCAAGAGCTTCGAGATTTCCATCGGGTTCTGGCCGAAATCCTCCCGAGGACGGCTTTTGTTCTCTACGGCGACAATGGTACGGTCGTTGGCGGGCCAATTCCTGATGCAGATGCTGTTGCCGGGGAAGAGCGGCGCCAGGGACGAGCCGATGATACCTGTTTCCGCAGCGTCCCTCTTTCGGAAAAACGATGGATCCATTGTCTGCGGCTCAATGAATACAAGGCGTTTCTTTGTTTCAGCCATGAAGGACTTTGTGAAGAACTTGAGCAAAACGGTCAGCTTGCCCTTTTGTACCGCAATTCGATTCAATTCGCCCTGATGCGTCGGCATCATCAGGAAGCAATTATTGAAAATGAACAGTTGATCCGCAGGATGGGGGTGGTGAGTCACAAGCATACAAAGTTGCTGGACGAAAACCATCAGCAGTTTCTTCTTATCAGGGAGAAAGAACTTGAATATGCAAAAAGGCTGGAAAGCGAGATTGCCCGGAAGACAAAGAAATTGCGCGACGCCAACGAGCGTCTTGAACAGGCGAGCCGCCTGAAAAGTGAATTTCTTGCCAACATGAGTCATGAGCTGCGGACACCGATGAATGCGATTATCGGCTTCAGCGGACTTTTGCTGGAAACCGAGCTTACGGAAGAGCAGCAGGAGTTTACCGAAACGATCCGTAAATCTTCCGCCAGTTTGTTGGTTCTGATCAACGATATTCTTGATCTGGCCAAGATCGAGGCCGGAAAACTCGAACTTGACGCGGCGCCTTTTCAGCTTCATGGACTAGTTAAAAGTGTTGAAAGTATGTTTCGTTCCCAGGCGTTGCAGAAAAAAAACAGGCTGTTTTTCCAGATTGACGGCGCTCCCTCTGTGCGCTTTAGCGGCGATGAAAACCGTCTGCGTCAAATCCTTGTCAACCTGGTGGGGAATGCCATGAAGTTTACGGCAAACGGCGAGATTTGCATCAAAGTCGATACGGTGCGGGAAGATGAGAAAAACGCCTCACTTCGTTTTGCCGTGCGTGATACGGGTATCGGCATCCCACCCGAACGTCAGCAGGCTATTTTTGAGAAATTTACCCAGGCTGACGGGTCAACAACGCGAAAATACGGCGGCACCGGGTTGGGTCTTGCCATTACCAGCCAGCTGGTCGGCCTCATGAACGGCAGGGTGGAGCTGGAAAGCAAGCCCGGCAAGGGAAGCACCTTCAGTTTCGTCGTCACCTTACCCAAGGTTGACGATGCGGAAGTGAAAGAGGTAGCCGCTGGCCTGGAAAAAAGAGTGCCGAATGCCGAATCTTCCGGCCGGCAGGCTCGGCCCGTGGGAGAGGCGAAGGAGTCTGCCCCTGCCGCGTGTGATCTTCATATTCTCGTTGTTGAGGATAATCCGGTCAATCAGCGGCTGGCAACCCTTTTATTGAAAAAAGCCGGGTGTTCATCGGATATCGCCGGCGACGGCATAAAAGCGCTGGAAATGCTGAAAAAGAACCATTATGATCTTGTCTTGATGGATGTGCAGATGCCCACCATGGATGGGCATGCAGCCACCCGCAGAATAAGGGAAATAGAGGGGTCGTCGGAAAGGCGGGCGTATGTCGGTCTTTCGGGCCGGAATAATCGCCTTTATATTGTCGGACTGACCGCTCATGCGAGGAAAGAGGACAGGCTGGAGTGTCTTGATGCCGGCATGGATGATTTTCTCACCAAGCCGATTGTGAAGGAAAAACTTATGATGTTGATTGATAAAATAAGGGCGCAAAAGATATGACGGGGAAAAAAGTACGGGTTCTTGTGGTGGATGACACGGTTCTCTACCGCAAGGTGATAAGCGATGTCCTGGCCATGATTCCGGAAGTTGAGGTGGTCGGTACAGCCAACAACGGCAAGATAGCCCTGGCCAAGGTCGAACAGCTCACGCCTGATCTGATGACCCTTGATTTTGAAATGCCGGTAATGGACGGGCTTGCGACATTGCTTGAATTGAAAAGGATGAAGTCCGATGTCGCTGTGATCATGGTGAGCGCCCATACCAGTGAAGGCGCGGCAGTCACCATGAAGGCCCTTGAGCATGGTGCTTTTGATTTTATCGCCAAGCCGGATGGGGCATCGCTGGAAAAGAACCGGCAATCCTTGCTCAGCCAGTTGCGTCCGGTTGTGCAAACGGTTGCTACCAGGCGGATTCTGCGGCCGGCTTTGACAGGCATACCGCGCTCCGTTCCTCCGGTGCAACCGGTGTCTGCTGCTTCTCGCCCTGCAACCGCACCTGTCCGCCGTCAAGAAATGCCGCCGGCGACTTCGCCGGCTGCATCCGCGATCAGGCCCGTTCTGCCGTCCGGTCGAATTGCCGTTGTCGCCATCGGTATTTCAACCGGAGGCCCGAATGCACTGGCCGAGGTCATTCCTCGCTTGCCGAAAAATCTTCGCGTTCCGGTGGTTATTGTCCAGCACATGCCGCCGGTTTTCACCAAGGCGCTTGCCGATTCACTCAATCAGAAAAGTGCGGTGAATGTGATCGAGGCGCAGGGAGAGGAGCGTTTAGAGGCCGGTAATGTTTATATCGCCCCCGGCGGCAAGCAGATGAAGGTGGTGAAAAAAGCGACGGGTGAGTTTCTGCAACTGACCGATGATCCGCCGGAAAATCACTGCAAACCGGCGGTGGATTATCTTTTTCGTTCGGTTTCATCCATATACGGCAACAGGGCGCTTGGGGTCATCATGACCGGTATGGGGTCGGACGGCGTGAAGGGACTGCGTCTGATGAAACAGCAGGGATCTCAGGTCATTGCTCAGGATGAGACGAGTTGCGTCGTTTTCGGCATGCCCATGGAGGCGATCAAGGCAGGGGTTGCGGATGTTGTGGTGCCGCTGCATCAGATCTCGGCTGAAATCGTCAATCGGGTCAAGTAATGAATATTTCCCCTGATGAACTGCAGCGTTTTGCCAAATTTATCCATGATAAAAGCGGCATCGTGCTTGATTCCACCAAGGCCTACCTGGTGGAGTCACGCCTGTTGCCGCTTATCAGGGAAAAGAGGTTTTCCTCCTTCACGGATCTGCATAACCAGGCAAGCCGCGATCCCCTTCTTGCCAATAGAATCGTTGACGCGATCAGCACCAATGAAACCTCTTTTTTTCGGGATCAGAAACCCTTTGAGCTGCTCAAATATAAAATTCTTCCGGATGTCATTGACGCCAATTCATCTCGTCCGGGCGCTAACCGGACGATTTCCATCTGGAGCGCGGCCTGTTCCACCGGGCAGGAGGTTTACACGATAGCGGTGACTTTGCATGAGCTCCTCGGCAGCTCCATTTCGCAGTACAGGATCAAGATTACCGGCACGGATATTTCCGATACGGCAGTGATGCAGTCAAGCCGGGGCAGTTATTCCCAGTTTGAAATCGGCAGAGGGTTCCCGCGCCCGCTCATCAATAAGTATTTCGTTCCCGACGGCCAGAATCTGCGGGTCAAGGATGAATTGCGGGCCATGACCTTTTTCAGAAAAATAAACCTGATGGAGTCATTTTCCGCCATGGGGAAGTTCGACATTATCTTTTGCCGCAATGTTGCCATTTATTTCAGCATGCCGAACCGCAAATCTCTTTTTGAACGACTGGCGTCCCAGCTCCATCCCCATGGCGCGCTTCTCATCGGCGCCACCGAATCTCTTTTCGGCGTCACGGATCGTTTTGTGCGGCGGGAATATCACAATTCGGTCTTTTATTCATTAAAATAGGAAGCCGATCGAATGGAGACATGGGAAAAACGAAAACATCCGCGGGTTGATTTTTCAATTCAAGCCGTTTTTGAAACAGGCGAGCATGTTCGTACGGATCATCAATGCAAGGATATCAGCATGTCCGGTATTTTTCTCCGCACCCGGGAACCACTGCCGGTGGGCACGGAGGGGAATCTGTTTCTTCTTCTCCAGTGCGGAGAAGAGCGCATCGAGGTGCGGGCGCAATGTCGCGTCACTCGAGTCGTCGGCGTTGAGAGCGGCAGGCCTTTCGGCATGGGGCTTGAATATGTGACCTTGGATCCCGACAGTTCCATTGCTCTTTATAATGTTGTGAAATATCAAGGCGGTTACGCGAAGTAACCTTGAGGACTTATGGCACATATCAATCTGGATGATTTCCTGGCGGAACTGCGGCATGTCATTGCGGCAAACGACATTATCAAGGGCACCGTTCTCCTGAATCATTTTGATCAACTGGACGGCAAGGGGCAGAATCAGTTTATCGCGGTGCTGGCCGGTTCGGAAGGTGAAATCGTCATCACCATGCTGGCCCGTCTGGTTGTCAACGAGCAGGAATTCTTGATACCCAAACCTGTTATCCGCAATCTGCTGTTCAGCCGGGTCATGAAGAAGCCGGGGCATCTGCTGGTGCTGCTGAAAAGCGATCAGTTCCGCCATAAACAGATCCTGGTGGAGATTGCCGGTGAAATCCAGCTTGAAGAGGCGGTCCCTCTTATAGAAGAAATTCTGGCCGCAACCGAAGACCCCCAGGTAATGAAGACCTGTCTCGTTGCCTTGGGCAGCATCGGTGATCCCGGTCCGATAAATACTTTGAGCGATTTTCTTTATTCCGGAGATCGTGAACTGGTTATCGCCGCCATCAACGCCCTGTCAAACATCGACACGCCAACCTCGGTGCAGCGCCTGGTGGAACGAATGGGAACCGACAGTGATCTTGACATCATCATCATTGACGCCCTGGCCAATCTCCAGGACGCTCTTGCCCTGAAGCAGCTGAACCGGGAACTGGGCTCCTCTCATGCCTATATCCGCAACCATGTCAAGAGCCGGCTGACCAGAATCGGGGCAAAGGCGATCCCCATGCTGGTGGAGAATCTGAACAGCAACGATTCTGATCTGCTGGTTCATTCACTCAATGTCCTGGGCTATATCGGCGACATCAGCGCCGTGCGGGCGGTGCGCAAGCTGATTCACGATGAACCGGCCGATGCAAATGTCCGTTTTGCCGCCTATGAAGCACTGGGGATGATGCCGCTGTCCAAGGGCGCGTATGTGCTGGCTGAGGGGCTGTCCGACCGGGTCGATCAGGTTCGCATCGCCGCGGCAAAAGCGATTGAATGGAACTGCGATGATGTGTTGATTGCCGGTGTCCGTAATCTTGTCATGCAGGGCGGAATCGAAGCGGAATATGTGGTGGATGCCTTTTTGAATTCCGAATCCCATAAAGTTGTTTTCAGTATTATTGATCTGGATGTATTTCAGAATCTGGCGGTGAAATTCTTAAACTCCAAGGCCCATCCCGATCTGAAAAAACGGTATGAAGAGCTGTTCCGGCAGAAGGGGTACAATAAGCTTGCCGACAAGTTGGTTGCCAAAGAGGTGAGCAGCGAAGAGAAGAAGTTGCTGGTTTATGCGGTTGACGACTCCAGGATGATCCTGTCGATTTACAAGAACACCCTTTTTCAGCTCGGCATGGAGGTACAGCTCTTTGAGTTTCCGGCAGTTGCCATTGACAGGGCGACAAGCATGAAACCGGATGTCATCCTGACAGACCTCAATATGCCGGACATCACCGGCATCGAGTTGACCCGCCAGCTGCGAGGTCTTTATAGTGCGAATGAATTACCCATCATTATGGTGACAACCCAGAGCGAAAGTCCGGATCACCGGGAGGCCTTTGAGGTTGGCGTCAACATGATCCTGGCCAAGCCTTTTACCGCGGATCAGATCGGCGCCGCGATTCGCGAGGTATTACAAAAAAAGTGAAGTGTCTCATTCTCCCATCTTCAGCAGTTCATCGATATTGAGTATTGCCACCAGTTCCTTTTCCATCTTGTAGATGCCTTCAAAATAAATACCGGTGATGCCGCTGATATTGGACGGCGGCGGGGTGATATTCTTCCTGTCCGCCCAGATGACGTCGCGGACCCCGTCAACGAGAAAACCGATATTTTCCGATCCCTGCCTGACGACGACAATTTCCATTTTTTCCGGCGCATCGGAAGATTCCAAAGCGAATTTTTTCCGCAGATCAATGACGGTTGCGATTTCACCACGCAGATTGATGACCCCGGTGACATACTCCGGCGCCAGGTGAACTTTGGTAATCTGGGTATTTTTGATGATTTCCCGGACCCACGATGTGTCAAGGCCGCAGGCCATTTCATCTATTTGGAAAATAGCCAGTTCCTGGGTGCCTTCTGATGTTTTCTCAACGGATTTCTGCATGTTTTTACCGCGTTCCTCCCTGCTTTTTCATGTAAAGATCAATCTTGGAAGCAATCTGTTCCCGATCGAGTTTAATTAGATATTCGTCCACCCCTGCCTGGCGGCCTCGTTCTTCCGCTGCCTCGCCGGCGACGGATGTGACGGCGATGACCGGAATAGCCGACCACCTTGGTTCGCTCCTGATGCGCCTGGTGAGCTCCAATCCATCCATGTTGGGCATTTCAATGTCCGTTAAAATTAAATCTATTTTCTCTTCCTCGAGTACCTGTAGTGCCTCCATGCCGTCTTCAGCGGTAAAAATCTTATAGCCGGCTTCGGTGACAAAATTGACGAGCTGATTCATGAAAAATTTGGAGTCTTCGACAATAAGCACATTGGCGGCAACACCACCCGTTTCTTCGTATTGTGTCTTGGTGTAAACAGCCCACTCCGGCATGATGGCGGAAACGACGCCATAGAGATCGACCAGCAGGGTGATCTTGTCAAAAATGATCATGGAGCCGAGGATGCCGGTCTGGCGATGGGTGACATCATCAATTTTTATTGTTGCATCGAGGATGTCGACGATTTCGCCGACCATGATGCCGACTTCCCTGCCGGCTATGGGGAAAACGACGACATAGCAGGATGATCCCGTTTCATCGCGTAAACCGACATTGGCTACCTCTTCAACGCCGAAAAGCGAAAGGGTGCCTCCCCGGTACTGAATGTTCCGGCGGCCGGCGGTGACGATGATGTCGTCTGTTTGGATTTTCTCAATGCGCGAAATAAGTCCAAGGGGGATCGCCATCTGCTCATTGGGTGCGTTCATGACGATGAGCAGAGATTGCGAATCTTCAAGGCCTTCCTGTTTTTCTTTCAGCAACAAGGACTGTGATTTCGTCTTTTCGGCCACCCGGTTGAGTTTCATTTGCGCGCTGACGCCGACCACATCGAGGATAAGGGCAACACGGCCGTCTCCTTGAATAGTGGCTCCGGCGTAACATTTGCAATTTCTCAGATGCGAGCCGAGCGGTTTGACAACGATTTCTTCCGAATCAAGCAATTGATCGACGATCAGGCCGTAGTGAAAATCACCGGAAGAGAGAACGAGAATGTTGTAGGCGCTCATGGGGCTGGTGCGCCGATCATCCCCGCTTCTTTTTTCTTCGACGGCGCTTTGTTCGCTGCGCTCTTCCTCGAGTTTTTCCAGCCTTTTGCCGCCCCGGGGATCGCAGATGTTCGTGCGCCGGTCTGTTCTGGTTGTCTGGGTATCCGGGTCGAGATAGACGCAGTCCTTGATTCCCAAGGCGGTGCGTAAATGGACAAGGGGCAGGAGTTCGCCGCGCAGACGCATGACCATCGCATCGCCGATTTTCTCGATGCGTTCCTTGACCTGGCCGGCAGGGACCCGCACCAGCTCAACCAGATTGACTTGCGGTATGGCAAAACGTTCCTGCTGGCAGGTAACGATGAGACTGGGAATAATTGCCAGGGTCAGGGGAAGCTTGATGGAAATGGTTGTCCCCGCGCCCATGGCGGTTTCGATATCGATGACCCCGCCCAATTTGGAAAGATTGGTGTGCACGACGTCCATGCCGACTCCGCGGCCGGAAACATCCGTTACCTCCTTGGCGGTGGAAAGGCCCGGCAGGAAGATCAACTTGGCCAGTTCTTTCTGCGACATGGCTTCAAGCTGGGCCCTGTCGTGAAGGCCCATCTCCAGCACTTTTGCCTTGAGCTTTTCGGTATTGATGCCCGCGCCGTCGTCCTCGATTTCTATAATGACCTGACCGCCTTCATGGAAGGCGCTCAAGCGCAGCAATCCCATTTCCGGCTTGTTGCTTTTGGCGCGTTGCCCCGGAGTTTCGATACCGTGATCCACCGAGTTGCGCACCAGATGCGTCAGCGGATCGCCGATGGCCTCGATGATGGTTTTGTCAAGTTCAACTTCCTCGCCCTCAATGATCAGATTGACTTCCTTGCCGAGATCCTTGGAAAGATCACGGACAACCCTTTTGAACTTGTTGAAGATATTGCCCACCGGTTGCATGCGGGTGGACATGATTGCCTCCTGCAGTTCCGAGGTGACCAGGTCAAGGCGTTGGGAAACGGTGTCAACTCCCTGCTGGTTATGGGTGGAAACCGCCTGGACAAGCTGATTTCTCGTCAAGACAAGCTCACCGGCCAGGGTCATCAGGTTGTCGAGCATTTTCACGCTGACTCGCAAATTGGTTTCTGCCTTGATCTGCGGCGGCGCTTTGGCCCCGGAAACGGCGGAAGGAGGTGCCTCTTCTTTATTCGGCGGAGGGAGGGTCCGGTTTTCTCGGGAAGGAGCTGCCGCCGTTTCAGGAGGTGCCTCGTAAGCCGACGTTGACGCCGGCGGCGTCGGTGCTTTAACATCAGGAATCGTGGCGGCTGGTGGCGCCGGAGCGGTTGCGTCCGGTTTGTCAAATTCAACCGGGTGAATTTTCCCGGGATCCAGACCGAGAAAGCCGGTCAGCAGATCAATTTCCATGATAGTGGCGAAGAGGGCAAAGAAGGGAATCCGCATTGCTTCCAGGTCGGATTGGAGATCTCCCACCGATGCAATGTCCACTTTGCTGTCAACCAGCTCGCCCGTCTGCTGCAGTTCCCTGATGACGGCAAGGGGGGTTTTGCCCTGCTGTTCGATGTCGGTGATCAGGTCGTATTCCAGAATAAAAAGATTGTTGGCCCCCTTGCGAATCGTATTCAGCTCGAATTCCTTGATGGTGAAGAGATCAGGGTTATTTGCCGTCCCCAGCGAAACACTGTTTTCAAGGGTGGGCTTTTCTTCTTCGTCCAGGTTGTTGGAAACCGCGTTTTGCAGGGCCAGCAGATAGGAGGATATATCGACATCGTTGCTGGTGGAGGCGTTTTCAATCATGGTGCCGAGCAGGTCGGTGGCATCCAGCAGGGTGCTGACAATGGCAGGGGTCGGCACAAGTTCCTGGTTTCTGATCAGGTTCATCAGGTTTTCCGAGGCATGGGACAGTTCCTTCACCTTGTCAAGGCCGAGAAAACCCGCTCCTCCTTTCAGGGAGTGGACGGCACGGAAAACTTTATTGACCAGATCGGTATCAATATTGGCACCGGCCTCTTCAATGGCCAGAAGATCCGCCTCTATCCCATCCAGATGCTCTTTTGATTCCTCGATAAAGGCATGCAGGGTTTCATCATCTTCAATCAGGGGCATATACTATTCTCCTCGGCGTTTGGCGCAGCCGATCGCGATAGACGGCGAAGTCGGGCCGGCTCAGCCGCCCGGCCACTTATTAACGTATGGTAAAATGATTATCCAGCCGCATGACCTTGAAAAGCTGACGGAGATCATCAGACAGATGAATCAGTTCAATTTCGCCGCCGCCGTTATTGGCAAGACTGTTACGTATTGAAATGAGAAGGCCGATTCCCGATGAATCAATCATTTCCGTTTCGGAAAGATCGATTGAAATTTTTTTTTCGCCGCTGTTGATGATTTCCAGAAATTCCTTTTTCAGACCAACGCATTGAGAGGCGACGATATCGACTCCCGGCTTCATCGTGACAACGCCGTCTTTTCTTTCTATGTGGCTCATTGTTTTTTTACCTTGGTAGTGATTAAAGGGTTGGGTCTGGATTCTTCAATAATATTATATGATTTTTTTTGTTAAATAAAGGGTATTGCCCGATTCATTGTAGCTTACGGTAAATCCGTAATGTGACAAGGAATGGATGCCTCTGCCGGAGGAGGCGTCGGTCGGCACCTTTTTTTTCAGGAGATGGGCACGCCAGTCAAATCCCGCTCCCTGATCGCTGACCACGATGGAGAGTTTGTCATGCTCAAGGGCGACGGTGCATTCCACCTGTAATGCGTCATTATTTCGGTTGCCGTGAATGACCGCATTGTTGAGTGCCTCTCTCAGGATATAGATTAATTCAAAAAGATTACAGCAGATTTTTTTGTCAATGATAAATTTTTTGATCGCGTTGACCGATTTGTCGACATTCAACAGGGTTGAGGGAAAGATGCAGGTGATGGACGCGGGTCTTTCTTTGATAATAATATCCTGCATCTCAGACCTCTATTGCCATGATTACAATATCATCATCCGGGGCGCTTTTCCGGTCGCAGACTATATGTTTCAGTCCTTCCGCCGCCCGGCTCACGGGTATTTGCCTGAGCTCCTCCGCCAGAGGCAGCAGTTCGGAAGTCAGTGCCGTCCAGACCCGGCGGGAAACAGCCCGTTCCAGCAAGCCGTCGGAGTAAAAGTAAAAGCGATCTCCCGGCTTCACCTTGATGTCGCAGGCCTCGAAATAGGCGTCGGTTAAGATGCCGACCGGGGTACCCCGCACTGAAATGAATTGCGCCTTGTCGTCCACCGGCACATAAAGGACCGGCGGGTGCCCCGCATTGACCAGCGACATGACCAGGGTTTGTCTGTTCAGACGGCCATAAACCGCAGTCAGGTATTTGCCTTCCGGCAGGATGTCGATCAGGACACTGTTCATCATTTTCATACTGTCCGACGGACTGTATATCAGGGATGAGTTCTGCTGCAGAAGCGCCTTCACCGCGGCGGTGATAAAGCTTGTGCCGATGTCGTGGCCGGAAACATCGGCAACCATATAAACCGCGATGTTGTCGGAAACCTGGAGGACATCATAAAAATCACCTCCGGCTTCATGGAGGGATGAATAATGGATGCCGAAATTCGCTTTGGGCAGATCAGCGGGGTTGACCAGCATGGCGGCTTGGGCGTCATGGATCTGCTTCAATTTTTCAGTTTGTCGTTTCACCAGGGCCTTGGTGGCCAGACTCAATTTGAGATGGAGCCGGACGCGAGCAAGAACCTCGGTGGTATTGAAGGGTTTGATCACATAGTCAACGGCGCCGAGTTCGAAACCTTTTATTTTTGACGCGACATCATCATTGCCGGTGAGAAAGACAACCGGAATGGAGTTGGTTTTCGGATTGGCCTGCAGTTTTTCCAGGACCTCGAAGCCGCTTTCCTTGGGCATGATAATGTCCATCAGGATGAGGTCGGGAAGATGACGGACCGCGGTTTCCCTGGCTTCGACACCGTTTCGGGCGGTAAGGATCTGGTAGCCTTCCCGCGCAAGTGAAATCTGTAGAAGTTTCAGATTGATCGGCGTATCGTCGACTATGAGAATGGTGATTTCTTGTTTGTTTTCCATGTGCGGGACGAAATATAAAAGAAAAGGAGGTCTCGTTAATAAAAAATATTATTTGCTTTTCAGGAATGGAAAGTCAAATTTTTAATCCGGTAAAAAAGAGGGGAGTCGGGAAAGCATCTTGCCATGGGCAGTAAGCAGCAGGGAGCGGCATGTTGCGGAAACGGTGGAAATGAAGATGTCGAGGCGGTTGTCCGGCATGAGATACTCGAGTCGGTCCGGCCATTCGATGACGGTCAACCCGTTTCCATAGATATAATCTTCAAAGCCGAGTTCTTCAATTTCTTCGGCTGAACCGAGCCGGTAGAGATCCATATGGTAGAGGGGGATGCGGCCCGGATACTCATGGAGCAGGCTGAATGTGGGGCTTGTGATGTAATAGTCCGGCGGCACTTCAAGCCCTTGGCCAATGGCCTGGGTCAGTGTTGTTTTTCCCGCACCCAGGTCGCCGGACAGGGTGAATATGTCGCCCGGACTGGCCGTCCGGCCGAGATGACGGCCAAAACGGAGCGTGTCGTCAAGTGTGGGCAGGGAGATGGTGCGGGCTGCTGTCATCGGGCAGGACGTTTGTGGCAGAAAAGGCAGCGGTATTTGGGGGGGTGATCCACCGGCAGAGGCGCTTCCCCTTTGGGATTATGGCATTCTTCGCAGAATTTTTCAGCTTCCTTTTTATCCATGGGGTAGAACCGTTCATGGTTTTCGTCATGGGGAAGGAAGGCGGTGGTTTCCTGTGGCGCATTCCAGAGAAAGAGAAAGGCTCCGCCGCAGAAAAGGATGAAAACAAGATTGTAAACCAGGAGATTTTTTTTCTTTTTGTTGTCCATGAGTTGTTGAATCGGCACGTTGGTTGAATTGGTTGAATAGGGAATCCCTCTTCCGAAACCCCATCCACGGTCACGAATCCCCCATTTCCAGAGCATTGAAATGGAGCAGGCGCAGTCTGAGGGCTGTCACAAGAAATTCAAGAATGTATGTGGTCATGAATCTGTTTTTGCCGCATATGTCAAGCAAGCGGGTATGGGTGGAATGTTTCCTGATCAGACGTCGGAGCCGGCTGTCGTCGGCAGCGGGATCAAGGATTTTTGCGGCAACGGTCCGGCCCGAGCAGACGGCCGGGTAGATTCCCTCCCCGGTTAATCCTGAAGCAAGTCCGGCGGCATCACCGACCAGGAAAATGTTGCCGAACCGATAACCTCGAAAATCGAAATTGATGGCGGCGGCCTCGGGCTTGATGCCCTTTCTTTCTATACCATGTTTTTGCATCCAGGCGTGTAAATTTTCCTGAAGAAGCCGGGGGGAGATGTCGGCGCGGGCGGCGTAGGCTCCCACCGATGCCCTGCCGCGGTGGGGAAATATCCAGGCATACCCGGTGGAGAAAAGGGCGGGGTCAAGCTGCCAGATCATGTCGTCAAAGTCCCCGGGGATATGATATTGGATCCCGGTGCCGATGCGGGAGGTGGGGATTTTCAGAAACCGGCGAACCAGGGAATTGCTGCCGTCGGCGCCCACCAGGTAGTGGTAGGAAAAATGGCCGGCGTCAGTGATGACTTGCCGGTCGGTAATCGAAGTGACCCCGGCATCGGTCAGGATGGTCACTCCGGCGCGGGTCGCTTCCTCCGCCATCCAGCGGCCGAGATGTTCGCGGTTGATCGTCGAGATGATCGGGTCAGGAGCACTGACAACGGTTTGTTGCCGGGCCGAGCGCACATGCTGGCAATGAAATTCCTTTTCGATGAGATGCGGCGGGAGATGGCGGGCAAGCCCCGACCAGGTTACTCCTCCGGCGCACACTTTGGGGCCGATGGATTTGCGGCGCTCAAGCAGAAGAACTTCGGCGCCTTGCCTGCCGAGTTTTTCCGCGCAGCAAAGCCCTCCGGGGCCGGCGCCGATGATGATCGTGTGAAAATGAGTTTTCATGCCTACGGATAAGGTTGAAGCTGAATCCACGCAGGTGCGCCGGAACGCCGGACAGGATGCTCGAAAGGGGGTGCATCTCCGGATGCCGGACTGAATGTAACGAGTAATGTAACGTTAAAGAAACAGAGACGCAAAGGTTTTATTTTGATGGAGAACATGGTATGTTGACCGGGTTTTGCAAATTCGTGTTCAGTGTCTGTCTCGCAGGCGATTCTTTTTGCCGCCACGCAGTGGAACAACGGGAATGGGCGGCCCATCTTTTTTTTACGTTACTACTCGCTAAATGAAGGTTCAGGAGCTTTTATCATGTCAAAATCCTTAGGTGTGGATCGGGCAATCAACAGGAAATCGACTTTTTTCCTTTTTATTCCTTTTCTTTTGCTGGTTGCGGCGGCAGTTCTTCTTTTTCTGCTGCTTGAGTGGGAAAAACCCCGCATCGATATTGCCGGAAATATTGATCTCATCAGCAGTCAACGGCGGATTGCCTTTGAGGTCAACGATGAAAAAAGCGGCATACGCCATATTGGTACTGTTGTGCGTCAGGGAGGCGTGGAAAAACAGCTTCTGGCGCAAGATTATGAAAGGCAGGGGTATTTCAGGTCCGCCGGGCAACATACCGTCAAGACAGAGGTGACCGTTGACAGCAAGGTGTTGGGACTGAAGGACGGCCCGGCGGAAATTGTTTTCACCGCACGGGATTTTTCTTTCTGGAATTTTGCCCGCGGCAATGTTGTGCAGCTGATTTTCCCGGTGACCCTCGATACCCGGCCACCCCAGGTGAGTTTGGTTGATTCCTCCCGTTATATCAAGCCGGGCGGAGCCGGAATGATTACCTACAGGATCAGCGAACCGGTTGCCAAGCATGGCGTATTTCTCAACGATTCCTACCATCCCGGATTCCCCATTCCGGCCAAGGAAGGGCTTTATGGGGCAATAGTCGCCTTGGCGTTTGATGCGGACGAAATCCGTCAGGCGCGGATTGAGGCGGTTGATCAGGCGGGGAATGTCGGCAGTTCACCGTTCGGCATGGTGTTTAAAAAAGTCAATTTCAAGCACGATAAAATCAGTGTATCTGACGGTTTCCTGGATGCAAAGATTCCGGAATTTTCCCAGCATTACCCCGAGATGACCGGCAGCAAACTGGAACAGTATCTGTTTGTCAATAACAAGGTTCGTTTCGACAATAATCAGAAAATAATGGAACTGTGCCGGGCATCGGTGCCCGAGAAACTGTGGGATGGTCGTTTCGGGCGGATGGAGGGCAGCAACCGTGCCGGCTATGCCGATCATCGCACCTATTATTATCAGGACCAGGAGGTGGACAAGCAGGTGCATCTGGGAATCGATCTTGCCGCCACTGAGCGTTATCCGGTGCAGGCCGCCAACCGGGGCAAAGTGCTCTTTGCCGATTATCTCGGCATTTACGGGAATATGGTCATTCTCGATCACGGTCTGGGGGTGTCCAGTCTTTATTCGCATCTCAGTTCGATTAATGTGGCGGTCGGCGACATGGTGGAAAAAAATGCGGTGATAGGCGCCACCGGCACAACGGGAATGGCGGGCGGCGACCATCTCCATTTCAGCATGCTGGTAAACGGTATTCTGGTAAATCCCATTGAGTGGTGGGATCAAAGCTGGATGGATCTCTATATACATGCGTATTTGAAATAAGACAGGCAAAGGCGGGTGCTGCAGAGATCCAAGGAAATCGGATCAGCGGCTTCGTGGGTAACCGTTTGCGCGTGCGCCGTATATTGTATTTTCAGAACGCAACCAACTCAGAAAGTTGATGAACCATGTCCAAGATCAGAATTCTGCCGGAAAATCTGGCCAATCAGATTGCCGCGGGCGAGGTTGTGGAAAGACCGGCCTCCGTGGTCAAGGAGTTTGTGGAAAACAGCATTGATGCCGGGGCCGGCAGGATCCGGGTCGAGGTGGAAGGGGGAGGCAGCCGGCTGATCCGGGTTATTGACGACGGTTCCGGCATGGACCAGGACGACATGCTCCTTTGCCTTGAACGCCACGCCACCAGCAAACTGTGGAACGCCGAACAGCTTGCCGCGATCAATACCCTTGGTTTCAGGGGTGAGGCCATCCCGAGCATCGCTTCGGTGTCGCGGCTGACCATCACGTCCCGGCTCGTCGACGCGCCGTTGGGCAACCGGGCCGAGGTTCGTTTCGGGCAGCTCCATAAGGTTCATGAAATGGGTTGCGGTCCAGGGACCATCATGGAGGTTCATGATCTTTTCGGCAACGTCCCGGCCCGCAGGAAATTTCTCAAAACAACCCGCACCGAGCTTTCCCATATTGACGAAATCGTCATCAACAGTGCGCTTGCCTATCCGGCCATCGGCTTTACCTGTGCGGTTGACAACAAAGAGGTGCTTTCCTTTGCCGCCGGGTGTGAGAGCTTGGAGTGGCGGGTTCGCGAGATTATGGCCCCCCATCTGAAAAAAAATCTGATCCCTGTCGAGGGGCGGGAAGGGGAAATGGCACTTTCCGGTTTTCTGCTGCCCCCGGATGAGGGTGCGGCCCCTGCGGCGCGCCTGAAAATTTTCGTCAACCGGCGGCCGGTGCGGGATCGTGTGATCAGCCATGCGGTTGCCGAAGGGATGCATAATTTTCTCATGAAGGGCCGGAAGCCCGGCGGCGCCGTCTTTCTTGCCCTTGATCCGCGGCTGGTTGATGTCAATGTCCATCCCACCAAGCAGGAAATCCGCTTCCGCGATTCCCAGCATGTCCACCGCATGGTGGTTTATGCCGTGGGCCGGGCAATGGAAAATTATCAGAACGAGGTCCGGTTTTCTCTCTTCGGCAGGCCTGAAAAAAGTGAAAAGCAACCATTCTCAGGCCTGGCCGCAAGTTCTCCGGCAACACCCCGGCGCCGGGATACGCCCGATTCCTTGTCCGTCCCGGCGGTAAAGCTTTTTGTTGAGACGACCCGGCCGTCCGTTCCGGTGAACGCGCCGGCCGTTTTGACCGTTGCCGAACCTCCACCGCCCGGCGTTCATCCTCCACCATCGCAGGCGATGGACGCGGAGGACAAAAGCGTGCAACCGGAAAAAACGACAGGTCGACGACTTCGCTATGTCGGGCAGTTTTTTCAGTCGTATCTTCTCTGTGAAACCGATGGGGGCATCGCGGTGATCGACCAGCATGCCGCCCATGAACGACTGCTTTTCGAGAAGCTGAAAAATCAGTATCATGACATGCGGTTGCCTGGCCGGTCGCTGTTGTTCCCGGAGATCATCGAATGTACTCCGGCCCAGATCGAGGTCTTGACTGCCCATGCCGAGGAAATCAGGCGGCTCGGCGTGAACATCCAGGAATTCGGCGGTCAGAGTTATGCCGTCAAGGCGGTGCCTGCCATACTTGGCCATCTCGGCCCGCTTGAAATCATCAACGGTATTTTTGACTGTTTCCTCAACCGCGAAGGCAAAGAAAAAGTGACCGCCCGGCGGATTGATGATATTCTTGCCCTGATGGCATGCAAGGCGGCGGTCAAGGCCAATGATCCGTTGCTGCCCCAAGAGGGAGAAGAGCTTGTCCGGAGGATGGAGGAAGCGGGTATTTTTTCCCATTGCCCGCACGGACGGCCGGTGGTGAAATTTTTTAGCGAAGCCGACATAAAAAAATGGTTTTTTCGATGAAAGAAACGGTAAAGTGAGTTTGCGGCATCAGGAGTGGTTCGTGCTGTTTTCTGCAATTTCTAAATCAAAATAATATTCCAGCAAGCTGAGGTTTAACGATGAGTGCATCCCCGGTTACCAAAACCAATTTCCCGGATCTGAAATTAATCCATCGCGGTAAGGTTCGCGATCTCTACGAGGTTGAGGACAAGCTCCTCATGGTAGCAACCGACAGAATATCCGCCTTTGATGTTGTCATGGAAGATCCCATTGCCCATAAAGGCGAAGTGCTGACCCAGGTCTCTCTTTTCTGGTTCGACTATCTGGCCGACATTATCCCGAACCATCTCATTTCCGCCGATCCCGCCGAATATCCGGCGGTCTGCGCCCCTTACGCCGATCAACTCAGGGGACGCAGCATGCTGGTGAAAAAGGCCAAACCCCTGCCGGTGGAATGCATTGTCCGCGGTTATATTTCCGGCTCTTTCTGGAGCGCATATAAAGAAAACACCACGGTTTGCGGTTTCAAACTGCCTGATGGGTTGCGGGAGTCGGAGAAGTTGCCCGAGGTGCTCTTTACCCCTTCCACCAAGGCGGAGCTGGGGCTCCACGATGAAAACATTTCTTTGGAGAAAATGGAGGAGATCGTCGGCAGACAGGAAACAGCGGAGATTTCCCGGGTATGCGTCGAGCTGTATCGCAAGGCGGCCGATTATGCGCGCAGCCGGGGGATCATCATTGCCGACACGAAATTCGAGCTGGGCTGGCATGAGGGCAGGCTGATGCTCATCGATGAGGTGCTGACGCCGGATTCGTCCCGTTTCTGGCCGGAAGACGACTATCAGATCGGCCGGGGCCAGGCCAGTTTCGACAAGCAGTTTCTCCGGGATTATCTGTCTTCCCTTGACTGGCCGAAAACGCCGCCGGCACCGAAACTTCCGGCGGATATCATCAATAAAACCAGCGCCCGCTACCTTGAGGCACTGGAGAGAATTACCGGCAAAACCCTGGCCGGATGAAAGATGCGGGAGAAACCTCAATAAAATGAAAGGGCTTCTCCCCCGTAAGTCCGGCTGCGGCAGCTTCTTGTATTGCAGGAAGCTGCCGCAGCCTTTTTAAACCTTCCCTCACGCACCTCTCCTTTTCTGTTGTTGTCCGCATCATATCCCTATCGATTCCGTAAGTTTACCCAAGCGTTGGGGTAAATAACCCTGTGGCCCTGTTTTTTGGGGGGAAAGGACGCAATAATCCCGATCCCGGCGTTGTTGCGCCCGGTGTTTGTTTCGAAAATGCGGATATTATTACGAAAAAAATATTTACCACATCGTGGTATGGTGGATTTTTTCTTGCATGCAATCTTGGTTGAGGATCCGGGGGCGCAGCACATCCCGGTATAACGAAACAGTCAATGCCCGGTTATGCTGCGCCGGCCCGGCTCAGATGAAGAAAAGGGAAAAAAATGAAGAAAAAAATGATGAAGAGTCTGCCCCTGCTGGTGGTTCTGGCCATGCCTGGGGCGGCCGCGGCCCAGTTGACCTACAGTTTTTATGAGCAGTCGCCTCATAACGCAACCAGTTATATGAACTCGGATGGTTTCAGTTTCCGCGACTGCGGGAACTGCCATACGGATGACGGGGTCACGGGAAGCTGGTCCTTTTATTCCAATCGTTTTCTTTGCGCAAGCTGTCATGTCAATGAAAACGGGCCTCCCTACAGCCTGCATTCCGCACCGGCCATGGAATCGCATTCCGCCGCCGCACTCGGCAGCGACCCCAGGGGGACCTTGATCCGGGGCTGCGGTTCCTGCCATCACGGCCCCAGCCAGAATGCCGAATTTCATCCGCCGCAGATTGGTCATGTCAACCCGCTCCTTACCCCGGCAATTGCCGAGGGGACATATACCAGCGCCGGGGTTTGGGATCCGGCCATGGATACGACAACCTTCTCCGGGGTGCAGATGACGGTCAATGCGGTACAGTGGAACGATCTCGGCAGCTGGAATAAGAAAACAGGACCGGAACGCGGGCTGATGCTGGAGATTATTCGTGACCCAGGCAATCGCCCCCGTGTCTGGTACGGCGAAATTCTCGATGCCGCCACCAACCCTGACGGCACCAGCACGATTGTGATCAAGGGACAATTGAGAAATGATGTTTTCGAGCCGTACCCTCCTGGTGTGCTCAGGGTTTTTTACGGCCAGGAAATTTTGTCCCGAATCTATACCGATACGACGGCTCCATCCAGCTGGACCAGCTCTCCCGTGCGTTTTCTCGGCCGTCAGGATGCGGCTAAAAACGACGGGCTCGGGGCAGGAGGGACGGATTCCACCCCGGACGGCATTTGTCAGGTCTGTCACACCACGACCAATTACTGGCGGGCAGATGGTTCCGGTATTGAGCATAATGCGGGTCAGGATTGTCTGGCCTGTCATGAGCACAAGAACGGTTTTCTTCCCAGCTGCAATTCCTGCCATGACTATCCACCGGCACAAGGGGAAAATGACCGGCACGGGCGCCACACCCAGATCGGCTATGGCTGCCAGACCTGCCATTATGAGACGACCACGGATGGATCAAACATCAGCGCCAGCCATAACAACGGCACGGTCAATGTCGCGCCTGGCCCGACTTTTCCGGGGCGAAACGGAGACGGTGATCAGGCTCTGTCATTCACCTATACCCCGGCCGAGGGCGGCGGCAGCTGTTCGTCCAACTCCTGCCATGCATACTGGGGATATTCAGACCCGGTCAGATGGGAGAACTATGTTGAGATAAGCGTTGTGCCGCATGTCTCAGCCCTTTCTTCCCTTGACACGGACCGGACGGTGAGTTTTGACGCCAGCCGTTCCGCCTGCTACGAAACCGTCAATGGCGTGGCGCTAGCGCGCACCTGCAGCTACACCTGGGACTTCGGGGGAACCGGCAGCATCACGGGCGGCAACGGCAATGAGAGTATCGTTTACCAGTATGACAGCGAGGGGACCTATAGCGCGACACTGACCATGCGTGAATCGGTGAGCGGCAAAAGCGCGACCGCCGTGGTCAATGCCGCCGCGGTCTTGGTGGAATCGCAGGCCCCGGTCATCGATTTCACCACCGCGGTCAACGGCAGGACGGTAAGCCTGAATGCGGCTTTCCCGGAGAATGTGCAAAGGGCCTATGTCTACTGGGGTGATCGCCGCAGCACTGTGTACAGCAACCCGGCCGCTGCCGTCATGAGTCATGTCTATACCCTTGCCGGCAGAACCTACAATATCCGGGTGCAGACCATCGACGCCGCCTACAACAAGGTGGATTACACCCTCAGCGAGGATGCGGATCTGCAGGTGACCTTGCCCTGAGGAAGCGGTTCGGGTTTGAAGGGCTGAACGGGGAATTGTGCATTGCTCTGTTTTTCAGGAAAGCGCAATTCCCTGTGTTTTTTCCTGCCCCGTTCGTGTCTGGTTTGGGGAGGTTGCGAGGGGCGATTATTTCTGTTCCGGCTCAGGCTTCTTCGGAGCGGCCAGACCTTCCTTGGTCATGTCAAGGAGCGGTTTGATCTGGTAGTCGCTGACCGTGACATAAAAAGGCGAGGCCGACGACTTGATGACATGAAAATTGTCGTAATCCTTCCGGCCGCTGCCGATATCAACGGTGACGGTTTGGCCTTCCGCGACCAGGGTCAGGGTGGCCGCGTCAAGGGCGTCCGTTGGTTTGTCCTTGCCCAGGTATTCATGCAGGGTAAGGCGAGTCGCCCTTTGCAGCAGGGCGTCAACCGCATCCTCAGCAACGGCGGAGCTCGCTTCGTCGGCACCGGCCAGCCTCCAGTTGCCTTGCTCCCGTATCAGGGTCAAGGAGCCATGTCCGTTTGTCAGCCGTACTTCCTGTAATTTTTCCCGGTCAATCGCCACATATTCCTTGGCGATCCAGGAATCCTGCTCGGTAATCAGCTCCCAGGCGGAAATTCCCCTGGCCAGATACACATCATCGGAACCTTGCGCCCGAACATGGGTCGTCTGCTGGCCGGGGGTGGTGCCGAGAAAGAGGGTGCTGCTTTTATCCTTTTCGCCGCGCAGGGTGATCTTGCGGGAGAAAACGCGGTCATCCACCTGCAGACGGACATGGCTTGCCCTGGTGCGGGTCACCAGCCGCTGCGACTGAAGGGAGGTGAGCGAGGCGATGGTGCGTTCCATCTGTTTCCCGTCGGCGGGCAGCGGCAAAGGCGTCGCGCTGGTCACCTGCCATTGTCCGGCATTATCCTTTGCCAATGCAAGGGTTTTCCCCTCGTCGTCGGTAATGGTCAGTTCCCGCACCGATTCGGCGTTGAGGCCCGTGACAAGTTCGGTTGGCGCCGTTTTCTTTTCCTTGCCGGGCCAGTAGAAAATGGCGATCAGCGCCAGCTGGCCGATCAGCAGGATGGAAAGGATGCGATTTATGTTCTTTTTCATGATTTTTCCCCCACCAGCCGCATGGGTTGTTCCTTTCTTCGTCTCCCGGCGCCGTACATGCCAAGTCCGACAAGGGCTGCCATGGCGAGGCCGTAGTTCAGCCACTCCCAGAAGGTCTGTTCCTGCCGGCTCATGGGTTTCAGCAGCCTGGCGTGGGAGCCGCGGGAGCGGATGGTCAAGAGATCCTCATCCGCCACCGACCAGTCGATGATGTTCTGGACGAACTCAAGACTGTTGAGAAAGCGGTCCATTCCCATACCCTGGGACATGCTGAGCACCGTGTCGTTGACGAATTCGGATGAACCGACCACCACCAGCCGGGCGGTCCCGGGTGATTTGCGGAGCAGGGGGATGGGCGCCGCTTTGATCTCCTGATCCTCCTCGCCTTCAAGTGTCAGCGGCGATTCTTTGATTGCTTCGGACTCATCCTCTTCCATCTTCTCCGCCGGCTTTTCCAGTCTGGGGTCGGGACGATCGGCAAAGAAGCTGGTGAAGGCTCCACTGACCGCCACCGCGAGATTCTGCTGCGTAAAATCAGCGCCCGGAGCAAAGCCGCTGTTCGGATAACGATTGAAATCAGGCTCGATGGACGTTCCTTCATGAAGCCAGGATTCCGGGCTTGACTTGAGCAGCACGGCGACCTGCCTGCCCGCAAGCTTCGTGTCGTCGATCAGCACGGGGGAAGCCCAGTTCATGGTGACCGCGGGAAGACTTGCGGTTATCGGGTTGGTCTGCGCCATGTTTTCCGGCCGGACATCGACGAAAAAAGGGTAGTCGAGGCGCTGGATTTCCTGGATGACCAGCCCGCCGAGATCGCGGGTGACCGGAATGGGGAACGGCTCGTTCTGCTTGTCCATGACCAGCGTTTCATCCACCGTAATGCCGTGAAATGCGAGCAGTTCCGTCAGGCCGTCCTTGACCTTTTTGACTTGCAGGGTCTGGGCGGAAGGAGACAGGTCAAGCAGGTAATTCCCGGCCAGGGCCACCACCGCGCCACCCTGCATCATGAACTGGTCAACGGCCAGCAGGTCGATTGCCTTCATTTCCCGGGGCGCGGCCAGGAGCAGAACGTCGATGTCCCCCGGCACCCGTCCAGCGGCGAGCTCCACTTTTTTCAGGTTGTAATTTTCCTTCAGCAGCTGCTGAAGGATCTGGTAACTGTCCTCGGGGCCGTGCTGCAGCATGGGCTGATTTTCCGCATTCGCCGGGGTCCAGACACCCACGGTTTTGGTGAAACCGGTGCCGTTTCGTTTGATTGCCCCTTCGATTTCCCGGCGCACCTCTGCCTCGCCCATATCCGGAGTGAGATAGATGCGTTCCATGGTGTCAGCCGTTGTCAGCATCAGGTGAAGAAAAAATGTATCATCCGAGAAGAAAGATACCGTGATCGGCTCGATTCCGTATTTGCCGGCAACAGCGGCCCGGGCTTCCTCGGTCTGGCCGTCCAGGTTGATTTCCTCGACGTGAAGTCGGGTGCCGGACTCTTTTTCCAGTTTTTCCAGCACGGTGCTGATTGTGGCCGGCAGTTGCCGGAAAGGTTCGGGCAGGGAATCCGGGGTAACAATGGAAACAAGGTTGAATTTGTCCGGGTTTTCAGCGAGAACCGAGGCCAGGGACTGAAAACCGTAGACTACTTTCTTGATGGATTTCGTCAGGTCGTATTCCAGATTGCGCAAAGCGACATCGAGGGTGCCGTCGGCCTGGGGTTTGACTTCGATCAGGTCATTAAAACCCAGCACCGCATGCTGGTCGCCGTATTTGATCAGGATGTGGAAATAGGAATTGACCACCGATGCCTCATAGCGTCCGGCAACCTGAAAGGGAACAGGTTTGATGCCGTAGAGCTGGTTTGCTTCGCTTTCAAGTTCCTCGTCAAATTTCGGGTCCGCAAAAGAGACCTGCACCGTGCCCTTGGAAGCGTGCTGGTATTCGCTCATCAGATCCTTGATGCGGGGAACCAGAGGGGAAAGCAGGGGGTGGGTCTTGGCGCTGAAGTAGCCGCGCAGCACAAGCGGTTCCGGCAGATTGGCGATAATATCCCGGGTAGCCGGCGACAGGGAGTATATCTTCTGGCCGGTCAGGTCGACCCGGATCGTGTTGACCTGGGCCAGCCAGATGTTGGCGGCCAGAAGGTTTGCGCTGATCAGCAGAACGGCGGCAAGCGCCTTTTTGCGGTAGGCGGCGGTGGTGGCGCCGAAGCTCCATCTGGTTCGGTCAAGAAAGAAGATATTCAGGCAGAGAAAGAAAAGGGCGATGCTCAGGTAATAGACGATGTCGCGCAGATCGATGATTCCCCGTTCGATGCTGGTGAAACGGCTGCCGGTTCCGAGTGCGCGCAGGAAATCCGAGGCGCGGTTGCCGAAAAAATCGGTAATGCCGGTTGAACCGATCAGATAGAAAAAACCGGCCAGCAGCACGGTGAGCATGAGGGAGATGATCTGGCTGTCCGTGCGGGAGGAGACGAAAAGACCGATGCTGATGTAGGCAGCCGCCATGAGCAGGGCGCCGAGGTAACCGCCGATCACAGGGCCCCAGTCAAGATTGCCCATCATTGATACCGTGATTGGCAGGCCGACGGTGAGAAACAGGGCGCAGGCGGTGAGCAGCAGCACGGCAAGAAATTTGCCGATGACAAGCTGATGGATGCGCACCGGCAGGGTCAACAGCACCTCCAGGGTGCCCATTTTCTGCTCTTCGCTCCACTGGCGCATGGTGAGCGCGGCGGCAAGAAAGATCATGAGCAACGGCATCCAGGAAAACAGCGGCCGTATGTCGGCAATATTTCTGGCAAAAAATGTTTCCAGCCAAAAAAAGGAAAAAAGAGAGCAGAGGAGGAAAAAGCCGATGAAGATGGAGGCCATCGGCGTGCCGAAAGAGGTCTGCAGCTCCTTTCCGGTGATGGCGAGAATCTGCTTCATTGGACACCTCCGGCGGCAAGCTCGTTAAAAACCGACTCCAGGGTGCGGGTCTGCCGGTGCAGTTCGCAAAGGGGCCAATCCTTTTCCCGGGCAAGCCGGTACAGATCGGGACAAATATCCGTGTCGCCCACCGTCTTGATGAGATAGGAGCTGCGGCCGTTCGGCAGGCTGGTGCAGCTCACTTCCCGCACCTGCTCCAGGCGGCCGAGTTCCTTCAGGGGGCCTTGCGAGTCAGCAGTCGCCAGAATCAAACGGGCGCTGCTCGTTGCCGCAAGGTCGGAGAGTCGGGCATCGGCCTTGACTTCGCCCTTGATGATGATAATCGCCCTGTCGCAGGTGGCTTCCACTTCGGAGAGAATGTGGGTGGAAATCATCACCGTGCTGGTGCGGGCCAGTTTTTTAATCAGGTTGCGCACCAGGGCGATCTGGGTCGGGTCAAGTCCGTTGGTCGGTTCATCGAGAATGAGCAGGCGGGGATGATGGAGCATGGCCTGGGCCAGTCCCACCCGCTGCCGGTATCCTTTGCTCAGGGTGCCGATGGGCAGGGTAAGCCGTTCTTCAAGGCCGACGCCGCGAATGGCCTCGGAGAGTCGCGCCGGCTGGTCCTGTTCGGGAATCCGGCGCAGGTCGGCCATCATCCTGAGGTATGACTGCACGGTCAATTCCGGATAAAGCGGCGCATTTTCCGGCAGATAACCGATCATTTGCTGGACGGCGCCGCTTTCTTCCAGCACATCATGGCCGCCGATCCTGGCAGATCCGGCATCGGGCTGAAGATAGCCGGTGAGAATTTTCATCAGGGTGGTTTTCCCGGCGCCGTTAGGCCCGAGCAGGCCGATCACCTCGCCGTCCCGCACGGAAAACGTCACGTCGGACAGGGCGGCGACCTCATCGTAATTTTTGCTTAAATTGTTTACTTCAATCATGGCGAAAGAAATTGAAAAGGTTGATGGTCTCGTAAAAACTAAAAAAACAACCACGGAGACCACGGAGTGCACGGAGATAACTGACTGTAATTCAAGATATTTTCTCTGTGTCGTCTGCGCCCTCAGTGCTGAAAAAAAGACTTTTTACGAATCCATCAAGGTTGACGCGAAAAAAATGCGTGTCCGGTATTTGAAATTCATGAGACAACGGAGAAGGGAAAAGGTTTCATTTTTTTTGCGGCGGGCGAGAAAAATGGCGTTACAGATAAAGAATTTTTCCACTGGGTTGCCACCTGGCCTTTGTCGAAGGGCGAATGGGTTGATAACATTCAACATAGTCATCCAGTTTGGCCGCCTTGAAATCCCTTATTTTCAGACCCACCTGCTGACCGGGTGTCGCCCTGGTGACCACATTTTGTTCAATATGCAGTGACTCGATGACCCCGGAGTAGATGGGCCCCATGGCGGCGATGATCCGGAAACGGTCGCCGGTTTGCAGACGTCCCTGCTGTACCTGGCAGCCGAGAATGATGCCTTTACGGCTGCTTTTGAACAGGGCGATGACCCTGGCGCTGCCGAGGATTTTTTCCTCTTCTTCGCGGGGAAGGAGGCTTTCGGCAATCTCGGTAATATCCTTCTGCAGTTGATAGATGACCGAGTAAAGGCGGATTTCGACATCAAGCTCCCGGCAGAGTTCGTCTATTCTGGGATGAACGCCCACATTGAAACCCACCACCAGGCGGCTGCCGCTTGCCGCGGTCAGGACATCGTTTTTGCAGATGTCGCCCACGCCTTTGTGCAGAATTTCCATGTCAACCCCCGGCACGAGGTTTGCCGACAGGGTGCTGCAAACCGCTTCTTCGCAGCCGTCGGTATCACCCTTGACCACCAGGGCAAGAGTCAATGGTTTTTCCTCCAGCCGCTCGGCTCGGCGGGGAAGTTCGGCATGTTTTTCATGATGATGACGGGATTTGTGTCCCATGGCGCGGTCTCGAAGGGTCGTTACTTTCGGGAGAAGGCGATGTCGCCGTACCAGGCGGTGGCGCTTTCCCTGGTGTTGTCGGAGTCGGTCATGATGGCGATGCCGGAAATAAGCGGCGGCTCTTCGCCGAATGCCTGCCGATAATCGCTGACAATATCGCGTTTTTCATGGATCCACTGATTGATTTTTCCCGCGCCGCTTTCAATGACGATCATCTTGACCCGGTCGGTAAAGGGGTTGGGGGTGATCAGCTCCTGCGGCGCCTTGCTCGCCCAGATATAATTGATGGCATTGATGGGCGGATATTCTCCGTAGATGAATTTGACCGTGTTGAATTTCACCCGCTCCCAGAACCCGACCTTATCGGCATCATAGGCAAAGGTGATATAGATTCTGGCCGGGTAATCGTCGCCGTCCTTGCGGGTGACATCTCCTTTATCATAGATGTTCGACACCTTCCAGCTCCAGGAAAGGGTTGGATATTCTTGTGGATCGATGTTGATTTTACGGGTCAACCCGGATGAGGATGCCCGGCTTACGGCCTGAACCACGGTGGTGCCGTTGTCCTGGATCAGGCTGTATTCGGTATGGCTGGGGATGTCCTTGAAATGGAGGGGCTCCCATCCCGCGGGCAGCTGCTCGTCGGCTGTTGCACCGGAGAATTTGCCGGCATCCATGGTTTCCATGCCGCCTGCGGCCAGTGGGGCGGGCACAAAGGACGATAACAGGATAATTGAAAAAATATGTAATAATATCAAATGAATTTCTCGCGTGGTTGGCTTGATCCTTTTGCGTTTGCTGCGCGCTGTTTCTTTGATCATAAGCCCGGCAGGTTGCAGAGGTCAAATGATAAAAATCAGGTTTGTGAAAATGCAAGGCAACAGCCCGGTGGAAAGAGGACATACCCCTTGTCTGGGGGAAAAAACTTGACAATCCTTGGACAATGCAGCCTTTTAACAGGGAAGAAGGAATGGACGGATTGCTGCTTCACTTCGTTGTTTTTTGTGTTTCCCATGCATGTAATCTCAGGGAGGTTTGAGCCATTATGAAAATCGAATATGTGCCGATAGGAATTATCCATTCCCCCCACGCATCGCGGCAGGACATGCCCATTCAACCCGCCGGTGCATCCGGCATCAAGGGCCGGGTGGTGGTGTTTCCTGAGTACGCGGCAGGGTTGCAGGACCTTGAGGGCTTTTCCCATATTGTCCTCCTTTACCATTTTCACCGGAGTTCGGGTTTCCAGCTGACGGTTGTTCCCTTTCTCGATACCGTGCCGCGCGGGGTCTTTGCCACCCGCGCCCCACGTCGTCCCAACCCCATCGGCATGTCCGTGGTCAAGCTTCTCCGGGTTGCGGGATGTGTGCTTGAAATAGAGAATGTTGATATTCTTGACGGCACGCCGCTGCTCGATATCAAACCCCATGTGCCGGAATTTGACGGGCAGGCGGACATCCGTACCGGATGGCTTGAAGAAGCGGTGCAAGCCGTGAGGCGGCACAAGTCGGATGGAAGATTTGCTGATCCGGAAAAAAACGGCCCGCCCGGAGATGATTTTTAAGCTGGGCAGAATGATGGGAATGCGGTACATTGGCCGGTTTGCAATGAACCAATCTCCCGTCAACACATATCCGAGGTGCGAAGTATGAATTCGGAAGAGATGCGGCTGAAGGCCGTGGAACTTTTTACAAAACGGTTTCATTGAAGCCAGGCGATCCTTGCCGTGGGCCAGGAAAAAGCAGGGCGAGTGGACGAACAGTCCGTCAAGGCGGTGGGCGCTTTCGGCGGCGGCATCGCCGGTTCGGGCGGTGCCTGCGGTATTTTGCTCGGCGCCGTGGCGATGATCTCTTCGCTTTACAGCAGGAGCAGTCTGGAGGAAAAGGAAGATCCCCGCATGTGGCTCCTCAGTCATAAGTTTATGAAAAAATTCGATGAATTGACAAGAGACCACGGCAGCGTCAATTGCTGCGATATTGCCCGGGTGGACTGGAGAAACAGGGAAGAGGTCAAAAAATACTATGCCGACCCCGAGGGCCGCCGCCGGATCTGCGTTGAACTGGTGGGCGAGTCCGCCCAATACCTGGGGGATCTTCTCCAGGAGCAGGAAGGGAAATAGCCGGCATTCCCCGCATTCATGGAAAACTTCATTCTCACCATATCCTTTCTGCTGATCGGCATGGGTCTGCGGCGTCTGCCCCTGTTTCCGGACAACACCGCCCAGGTTTTGAACCTGTTTGTCATTTATGTCTCGCTGCCCGCCCTGGTGCTGATCAAGGTGCCTGAGCTGGTGTTTTCCCGGGAGCTCCTCGTCACCGCCCTGATGCCCTGGTTCATGCTCGTTTCTTCCGCCGCCCTGGTTTTCCTGTTCTCCCGCTGCTGCCGTTGGGATAACCGGACTCTGGGCGCCCTGCTGCTGCTCGTACCCCTCGGCAACACCTCGTTTCTCGGCATTCCCATGGTGCGGGCCTTTTTCGGGGAGCAGGGGATCCCGTACGCGGTGCTGTATGATCAGCTCGGTTCCTTTCTCTGCCTTGCCACCTACGGGTCGCTGATCATTGCTCTCTACGGACAGACAGGGGACAAGCCCACCGTGAGCTCGGTGGTCAAAAAAATCGCCACCTTCCCGGCGTTTCTTGCCCTGCTCGTTGCCTTTGCCCTGCGTTTTTTTTCCTATCCGGGTGCGGTGACCGCCCTGCTGCAGGCACTGGCCGCAACCCTGGTGCCGGTGGTCATGATTGCCGTGGGATATCAGCTGACCCTGCGCTTAAAGCCGGAGGTGCTGAAGCCGATGTCAGCCGGGCTGCTGATGAAACTGGTGCTGGCGCCCTTATTGGCTCTTGCCGTCTGCCGGCTCTTTGGTTTTGATAGCGAGGCGGCTCGGGTAGCCGTTTTTGAGGCGGGAATGCCGCCCATGGTTTCAGCCGGGGCACTTGCCATCATGGCGGGGCTTGCCCCGGAGCTGACCGCCGCCCTGGTGGGACTGGGGATCTTTCTTTCTTTTGTCACCCTGCCGCTGCTGTTTCAGCTTTTGTAATGAAGCGCCAGCCAGATGGTTTCCGTTTTCCCGTCAGTCCACTCGACCCGGTGGCGGCAACGGGCGGGCAGGAGAGTGTGATCCCCGGGACGCAGGACAATGAGTTCTTGTTGCCCATCAATGCGTAACGCCGCACCTCCGGCAAGCAGCAAGACCCACTCATCCCGATCCTGATCATACCACTGGCCGGGAGGAGTGGCATGCCCCCTGGAGATGATCCGTTCCAGCAGGAGTGCGTTGGTTTGGAGAACGGCCTCAAAATGTTCATCCTGAAGTTTCGCGGGGATATCGGCAAAAATATTTTTCGGTTTCATGGGAAGCGGTGATTTTTCTTGAATTACCGACAAGGCAGCATTTTGCCCCGGTTGCCGTCATGGTTTTCCATCACCTTGTGCAGCACCAGTTTGTCACCGTCCTGCCTGCCGGCTTCATACTCCCGGCGGGAAACGCCGGCCCCGGCATGGCTCCTGCGCGCCAGGCGGGGATGGCGCCTGCGGATGAAAAGGCTCAGCCCTCTGTCGGCTTCGCAGACCAGGGCGGAAATGTTTTGACCGGCGGCTGCCTTTGGAGTAACGGCGTTTTCCTGCTCCCCGGCCGTAAGTTTCGCGTCAAATCCATCCAGCAGTCCCAGGCAGTAGGATCGTTTCCTGTTGCCGCCGGTTTGGTTGCGGCGCCGGAACTCTTCCCAGAAGGACTCCATGCGGGAAAGAAGAAAATGATAGACGTATTCGGCGGTCAGCACGTTTTCCCGGGCGCCCAGGATTTCGATGGTTTTGTGGCTGCAGCAGAGATCCGGATCATAAAGATCGGCCAGCACGATACGGACAAAGAAATGGCGGCTCAAGACGGCGCAGATTCTCCGCTGGTAATTTTCGATCCGTTTCTTCTTGTGATTGATGATGATGCAGTCGTAACCGGTGTCATTTTCCGTGGTGACCCGGGCAAGGTTGTAGCGGGTGATGAGCTGGTTGGCCTTTTCCATGGCGAGCTGCGCTTCATGTTCATTGCTTGAGCGGGCCAGGGCCAGGATTTTTTCTATTTTCAGCAGCAGGGCGTGTTGCGGACTCTTTTGTGCTTTTTCGTGGATGGTCGGCAGGGAACGGGGCAGATCGCCGCCGGCTTCCCTGAAACCGTCCGGGACTCCCAGCATGTCGCAGGCCCTGGCAAAAAGGTCGCCGTGGCCTTCCCGGCTGTGGAAAAGCTCGCTTACCGCCTGATGGGCCATCTCGTGTTTGAGGACATTGATCACCACGTCCCAGGTGTGGAGTTCGATGAGCCGGGAAGAGATCCGGATGGCGCCGCCCGCCGACTGCCAGCTTCCCCAGTATGTCGAGGCCGCGCTGATTTCAATGATCGGCGTCGAAAGATGCAGCCGGTGCAGCAGGCTGATCTGCCGGTGTTCCCGGTAAAGTTGCAGCAGCCAGGCGCGTCTGCGCCCATTCATGTGATTTGCGTCTGTTTCTGAGTGCACTGGCGTCACGAAAAGGGTTGGGTTTTGCCGGCCTGGGCCGATTATGACTTTTTCAACCCTTGTAACACATGGAGCACAAAATCAATATCTTTTTCCGTGTGCAGGGCAGAGACCTGCACACGGATTTCCTCGTCGCTGACCCGTCCGCCGGTGATGAGTATTTTTTTTCATAAATTGCCGTCCCGGTTCCCCCCCTGACGAGAGCGGAAAGGAACCGGGCCGGTCAATCATCAAGCGGAATGATCAGGGTTCATCATGGCAGATGGAGCAATCCTGGGAAATGGTTTCCCCTGCGCTGTTGACGTGCTCTTCGTCGTGGCAGCGCCAGCAGCCGTATCCGTCATCAGCCCATTGGTGGCCGAGATGATCGCGATAGGTACCCCAGGCAACCTTCATTTCCGGCCAGACGTTGCCGAGGTATGCTTCCAGCAGGAAATCGCCGGCCTTGAGCAGATCATTTTTGTTTGTTTCCGCCATCCCGGCATCCCGTTGTTTTTGCAGGGAAATCAGGTCGTTGGTCATGGAAGCCTTTGCCTCCTCGCGGGATGCATACTCCTTGGTGATTACCTTGAGGCTGTCCTCGCGGATGCCGGGGATTTCAGGGTTGATTTTTTTACTGAGCAGACCGAAATCAACCCTTTCTTCCGGCATATTGTAAATGTGGGTGGGGCGGTTATGGCAGTCGATGCAGTCCATTACCCGCCAGTTTTCTTCCTCGGTTGCCGGGACTTCAATGTCGCCCTTGATAAATTCATCCGCGGTCCCGTCCGGTCGTTTCACCCTGACCTTGGCGATTTGCGTGCGTTTTTCGTCCGCCGCCAGATAGCTTACTTCCACCTCATGGCTGACATGCCAGTGGATTCCTTCAAAGACGTTCGTTTCGGGGTTGTGGCCGCCGATATGCAGGGCAACTTCGGTGATTTCCGGATTTGTTTGGTCATTGTTGCTGAAGGAAACAAATCTTTTTATCCTTTTGCCGTGAAATTTATCCGGCCAGTGGCACTGTTCGCAGGTATCCCTGGCCGGACGCAGCTCATGGACCGGGGCGGGAATGGGCCGGCTGTAGGTATTGCGCATAACGGCCGCCACCTGGCGCAATCCGGAAAGCTTGGCGCGGGCGTACCATTCCGCTCCCGGTCCGATGTGACATTCGACGCAGGCCACCCTGGAGTGGGGGGAACGCTTATAGGCCACATATTCCGGTTCCATCACCTGGTGGCAGACGACACCGCAGAAATAGGACGAATCGGTGAAATGATAGCCTTCATAACCGATGACCGCGAGAATAGCCACGTTGGTCACGGAAAGAACGATGAAGCCGATCAGGGCCAGACGGTGTTTGGGGTTACTCAGGTTGAGCTGCAGATGGTCGCGGTCGACACCGTATTTATGCCATTTCCGTCTGCGCAGGAAAGCGGCAAGGGGGATCAGGGCAAGGCCTATCAGCATGCCCACCGGCAGAATGGTGTATGTCACCAGGGATGCGTATGGGTTGTCGATCAGGCCGGTCATGTCGATGATGGTGCCGATCATCATCAGGGTGATGCTGATAGTGGTCAGCGCCACACCGAAAACGCCCAGGGGTGAGCGCCATAGCCCCTTCAGCAGGCGGTCAAAGGCTCCCTCGTGGTCATAATTTTTTGGATAGTCGTTTTCCTGGTCGTTATTTGGCTCATCATCTTTCATTGCAAACTACTCCGTCGGTATGTCGTTATTGTTTTGAATCAAGCCTGCCGGCGTTTACTTGGCGGCTTCTTCCTTGAGAATGCGCAGAACATCGGGCTGGGGTTCGTTTTCCGCCAGAATCACATGGCAACTGTCGCAATCATGGCTGATCACCTTGCCCTCTTCACTGACGTGCTCTCCCTTGTGACAACGGAAACAGCCGTTTCCGTCCTTGTGGCCGATAAAATTGTCATAGGTATTCCAGCCCACCTCCATATCGGGAAAGACGTTTTCCCGGTAGGCCTGCTGGATTCCAGCGACCGCCTTGTCAAGCAGATGTTTTTTGCTTGAGGTGAAATCCGGATAATTCTTTTCGTACCATTGGAACAGATCTTGTGAAATGGCTTCCAGTGCCTGTTCCACCGAATCATAGTGCCGGCTGACGATTTCAACCCCGTTTTTCTTGATAAAGGGGATGGTGCGGGGAATAACCCCCATGAGAATTTTTTCGTCCAATGCCTCTTCCGCGCTGAGAAAAACGTGGGTGGGCCGGTTATGGCAGTCCATGCAGTCCATTTTCCGGACAGTGCCACTCAACAGGGTTGCCGGTACCTGCTGCTGCAAGGCGGTTTTGCTGTAAATGGTTTTCTTGTTTCCGTTCTGCAGCCAGACCTGGGCGATTTCCTCCTGATGCAGATCGCTGTATTTGTAGAAAACCTGGTTGTCCTCGGAAACATGCCAGTGGATACCGTGGGCTTTTCTGCCGAGGTAGCCGCCCGATCCTATCCGCATAAGCAGCGCCGTCTGGACGTGGGTGTTGTCTTTGTCAGGTAAAAAACGGTCCTTGATATAGAGTTTGTCGCCGTGAAACATGTCTGGACGGTGACATTCCTCACAGGTAGCCCGTGTCGGGCGCAGGGTGTCGATGGGCTGACGGATGGGGCGGTGATAGGTGTCGAACATGACGGCAAAAAGCTGCTTGACACCGGAGAACTTGGTTTTGGTCATCCACCGGGAACCTTTGCCCATATGGCAATTGACGCAGGAAATCCGAGAGTGCGGGGAATTGGAGTGCGAGGTGAAAGCCGGCTCCATGACCGTATGGCAGAACTGGCCGCAGAATGCATTTGATTCCGTATAGTGAAAGCCGGTATAGGAAACAAGGGCGACCAGGAACAGGGTCACCAGGGTGAGGGTGACGCTGAAGTAAAGATGCCGCCGGATACGGCTGTAACGGCCGGGACGGGCGAGTTGTTCTTCGATGTATTCAAAGGTGAAGAGGCCGATGTCCTCCTTGCCCCTGGAGGTAATGATGCCGATAAAAAGCAGGATAATGCCTAAAAGAAACAGCGGTCCGAGAACAAGATAAATAAGAAAGCCGAAATAGGGATTATTGACGATGCCCTGAATGTCGAGAAAAACGGAGAGGCTGAGAATCGGGCTGACGAAGATGAGGAGAACCGCGCCGATAACGGAAAGTTTGCTGCGGGAAATTCGATTGACCGCCGCTTTCATGAAGCTGGGAGACGATTTGCTCATTTCTTTGGTTTCCTCGGCTCAACAGTGGCGGCTGAGACGAAGGTGATTTGCGTCGCAAACAGGGAAAAGCACGCGGCTCTGCCGCGTGCTTTTCTTGTCCATTCGTTGGCGGGACTCAGGGGGAGGGATTGTTTGTCTGTGCAGCATGCTCACTCTCGGGGCGGGTTTTACAGGCCGGTTATCGCCCTGAACCATCCGTAAGCCAATTCAACCGGGCCGCTGCTGAGAAGACCGCCGATGAAGCAGGCTGCAGCCCAGATGCCGATGATGGCGGAAATGCCGCCCATGACGGAGATGGTGCCTGTGGCAAACGTGTCAAGACCCGTCTGTGCCTGAATATGTTCACCTGTCCGTGCCTTGTTTTGTTTTTTTGTCAATGTTGCTTCTTTCATGGGGCACCTCCGTTGCATCAGTTGTCGTCGATTACATTCGGAATAAATTGCTTAAGGATCCTTACATGCCGCTTATTGCCGAAAACCAGCTTTTCACCATGCCGATGGGACCGCCGCTTGCAACGAGACCTCCGACAAAACAGGCGGCCGCCCAGATGCCGATCAGCGCCGGAGCTGTGCCCAGCGCAATGACAACGCCCTTGGAAACTTCAACCTTGGCCTGGATGTTTTCCGAACTTGAAACGGTGGAGCGTTTTTTTACCTGGGCCTTGGCTTCGGGGTTCGTTGCTTTCATTTGCTTCCTCCATGGTGCTGATGCTTTCTGTTTTGGATTATTTGTTTGTTGTGTCTCTTGCTTGTGTTTTATTGCCATTATCGTGCCAAAGGTATTTTTTGTGTTGTTCCGACATGTTGTGAGAAATGGCGGTCTTTTTTGTTGTCAAAATGGCATGCTGTTTTGTCATTTTGACAAAAGGGAGATTCCGGAAAGGGCTGGATGCCCTTGTTTGGGCTGTTCGGCGGGCGGAGATTTACGGAATAACTTTTGCAAGCAATACGTTGCCATTATATAGTATATTTTTGTGTCGATGATGTCGTGACCGTCAATCCACCTTAACGGAGTCTGCCGAGTTGACCCTTTTTATTCGTACGTTGTTTGCCGTTGTGGCCTTGATTGTCGTCGGCGGGATCGTTGCCGTCTTCTGGACTATTGAAAACCGTCTTCCGCCAATCAGTTACAACGAATTCCTTGAGACCCTGGAAAGAGGCGAAATAGCCGAGGTCCGCCTTGATCAGGGGCAAATTTCCCTTACCGATACATTTGGCCGCGAGTTTTCCTCGTTTGCCCCGGATGTCCCTTCCCTCTTGCCCAGGCTGCTTGCCAAGAATGTTGTTGTTCTGCCGGCGGAGAAAAAGGCGGCAATGCTGTGGCAGGTTGCCGAACTCGCCGTGCCGATGATGCTTATTCTCATTGTCTGGTTTTCCCTGCTGCGCAATCATGGGACCGGGGAAAACGAGGCGGATTTCGGCAGGGAGAAGCTTGCCCATTTTACTCCCCAGAAAAAGTATAAACAGGTGACGTTTCGTGATGTCGCCGGGGTACCGGAGGCCAAGGAGGAATTGCTGGAGGTGATTGATTTTCTTCAGCGGCCCAAAAAATACAGCAAACTCGGGGCGGTCATCCCGCGCGGCATCCTGTTTCAGGGCCCGCCGGGCACAGGCAAGACGTTGCTGGCCCGCGCCATCGCCGGAGAATCCGGCGTCCCCTTTTTTTCCATCAGCGGTTCGGATTTTGTCGAGATGTTTGTCGGCGTCGGCGCCTCCAGGGTGCGGGATCTCTTCAAGGAGGCGAAAAAAAATACGCCCTGCATTGTTTTTATTGATGAGATCGATGCGGTGGGAGGGCACCGAGGTGCGGGCAGCATGACCGGCGGGCAGGATGAGCGCGGCCAGACGCTCAACGCCCTGCTGGTTGAAATGGATGGTTTTTCCACTGAAGAGACGATCATTATTCTCGCCGCCACCAACCGGCCGGATATCCTTGATCCGGCCCTGCTGCGGCCGGGCCGTTTTGACCGGCAGATCAGTATTCTCCCACCCGATGTCAAAGGCAGGCTGCAGATTCTCCGGGTTTATGCCCAGAAACTGGCGCTTGCCGAGAACATGGATCTTGAAAATGTGGCGCGCAGCACCCCGGGATTCACCGGCGCCGAGCTTGCAAGCCTGATGAACGAAGCGGCTCTTATTGCCGGACGCATGGGCGACAGCGCCATCCGGCCGGAGCATATGGAAAAGGCCAAGGACCGGATCCTGATGGGGGTTGAACGAAAAGGGCTTGTCATCAGCGAGAAGGATCGCAAGACCATGGCCTACCATGAATCAGGCCATGCGGTGCTCGCCCGCCACCTGCCGGAAACCGATCCTGTCCATAAGATTACCATCATCCCCAGGGGAAAGGCGCTTGGTCATACCCAGCAATTGCCGTTGACTGATCGCCACGCCTATTCAAGGGAATACCTGCTCAGCCGCATCAAGATTCTCATGGGCGGTCGTGTGGCGGAGGAGATTTGCCTGTCACAGCAGACCACCGGTGCGGAGGACGATTTCCGTCAGGCCATCAGTCTTGCCACCAAGATGGTGTGCCAGTGGGGCATGAGTGAGGCAATCGGACCGCTGGCCTATCTGCAGAACGATGGGGGCTTTCTCGGGGAACAGCTGAACAGGTCCGCCTACAGTGAAGAAACGGGACAGCGGATAGACCGGGAGGTGAAAAGACTGGTTGAATCCTGCTACCAGGAGGCGCGGGAAATATTAACAGCGGAAAAGGACTTTGTCATTTATCTGGCCGATATGCTGCTGCTTAATGAGACCCTGGATCGGGAGGAAATGGAGATCGTCTATGAATGCACCTCGAAAAAGAGGATAGCCGGGGATTCCGCCCTCGCGCCTGACGACGGGCCGGCTTGCGCCGCAATCAAGGCCGCGCACGCGTTGTTTTCCCCGGCGGAGAAAAATGGATGATCAGGCGGCGTTGCACCGAATCGGGATGATTGGCTGATCACATCTCCCATCTGTCCAGTTTGCGGTACAGGGTGCGCAGGCCGATGCCGAGAATTTTCGCCGCCCGCACCTTGTCGCCTGCCGTTTTGTTGAGCACATCGGTGATAAGCTGACGCTCCATTTCATGCAGCGCCCCTTCCTTGCTTTCCGGTTCCGAACCATTTTCGGTATAGGTCAGGTATTCCGGTATGGAATCGATGGTCAGCGTGTCGCCCCGCGCCATGACCACCGAGCTCTCTATACAGTTCATCAATTCCCGAATGTTGCCCGGCCAGTTATACTGTTTGATCAGGTTCATAACCTCGTTCGACACCCGCTGAATCGGTTTGCCGTGCCGGTGGGAGAATTTCTTCAGAAAATTGTCCACCAGGGGAGGAATGTCTTCCCGTCTGTCCCGTAAAGGGGGCATCTCGATCTTGACCACCCGGAGGCGGTAATAAAGGTCTTCCCGGAAGGTCCCTTCCTTGATCATTTCCGTCAGGTTTCTGTTGGTGGCGGAGATAATCCGCACTTGCACCTTCAGGGTTTTTGTGCCGCCGACCCGCTCAAAGGTCTGCTCCTGGAGAAAGCGCAGCAGCTTGACCTGGATCGACTGGGGCATTTCTCCGATTTCATCGAGAAAAAGGGTGCCGTTGTCGGCCAGCTCGAAACGGCCTTTCTTCGCGGCCACGGCGCCGGTAAAGGCACCTTTTTCATGACCGAAAAGTTCCGATTCCAGCACGCCTTCGGCAAAGGCCGCGCAGTTGACTTTGATGAACGGACCGTGGGCCACCGGGCTGTTGTAGTGGATGATGTTGGTGATCAGTTCCTTGCCGGTGCCGCTTTCCCCTTCAATGAGCACGGTTGCGGTGGTGGAGGCCACCTGATGGGCCAGTGCCTTGACCTTTTGCATGACCGGGGAATCGCCGATAAGGGAAAGGTCGGGATAGTTTTCCTTTATCTTTTCCTTCAGCAGGATGTTTTCTTCCTTGAGTCGTTTATTTTCCAGGGTTTTTTCGATGATAAGACACAGGCGGTCGATGTTGATCGGCTTGGTGACATAGTCATAGGCGCCCAGTTTCATGGCCTGCACGGCGGTTTCGACCGTGCCCTGGCCGGTTATGAAAATGACCGGCGGCTTTTCCGGCAACTGATTGATTTGCTCAAGCAGCTCAATGCCGTTCATCCCCGGCATGAAAAGATCGGAAAGGACGATGTCGATTTCCTGCTCCCTGAGCGTTTCCAGGGCGGTTTTCCCGTCCTTGGCCGTCATGGTCTGATAATGATCCTCAAGAGCCAGGGAAAGCGTCTGCCGTGTCATTTTGTCATCATCGACAATCAGTATGGTGGTCTGCGGCATGGGTGCACCTTATATGATATCCTGACAGATTGCCTTTGTCGTTGTCGGAAGAATGATGGTGAATTCGGTCCCTTTTTCCACCTCGCTCCGGCAGGAAATGGAACCACGGTGATCTTCGATGATTCGCTGGACAATTGCAAGCCCAAAACCCAGGCCTCCGTCTTTTTTGGTGAAAAAGGGATCGAAGATGCGGTCAAGGTCGGCCGCTTCAATGCCCTGTCCGGTATCGATGATCGATATTTTCGTGCATGATTCCAGTTTTTTGCTTTCAATTTTCAAGGATCCGCCGTAGGGCATGGCCTGGATGGCATTCATGCAGAGATTGAGCAGAGCCTGAATCATCATCTTAGCATCAACCGGGCAGGTCTGTAAATTGTCATCAAGCTGAAGATCGATGCTGATGTCCGCCTCCCGTGCATTCTGGGTGACCATCTCCGCGATGTCGGTAAGTATTTTGTTGATATCGCTTTCTTTGATTTTCGGGGCGGGGAAACGGGCATATTTGACGAATTCTTCAATTATTTCATTGATTCTGCCGATTTCATTATTGATGATCTCGGTCAGACCGAGCATGCCCTGTTTCAGCGAGTCCCCTTCCATGGGGCACTGGTTTATCTTGCGAATGAGCAGTTGCAGATTCATGTACAGGACATTCAGCGGTGTTTTGATTTCGTGGTTGACCGAGGTGGCGATCTGGCCCAGGGTGGCGATTTTTTCCATCCTGACCAGTTCCGACTGGGTACGGGACAAAGACTCATTTGATTCGAGCAGTTCCCGGGTCCTTTCCTTTACCAGTTTTTCCAGCATCCGGTTGAAATCTTCCCGTTTTCGCTGATGTTCCTGCAGCTTTTCCGTCATTGCATTGAATGATTGATACAGAGTGCCGATTTCGGTTTCGGAATCGGTTGCAACCCGGATACCGAGATCGCCGCCGGAAATTCTGCGGGTCGCGGTGGCAAGATTGATGATCGGCTTGATCGTATGACGGCTTAACACCACATAGCCGACGCAGGAGGCGAGGATCCCCACCACCGAACAGGTCAGGTAGAGCAGCAGGATGAAAAACATCTTGTTGTAAGATTCCTTGACCAGGCCTGACACGACTTTGAAATGAACATCGTTGATGGACTGGGTCAGGTTCCGGGCGTGAAAGGCATATTTTTCCAGCAGTTTGAACCCGTTCTCATCCTGGGGCTCGGCAAGGGTGAGGTTGCGGTAAATTTCGGGCAGAAGGGTTTTGATGCCGCTGATATTGTCGTGAAGTTTCTCCAGGAGAATGAATTCCTCCTGCGTATGAAGATTGTGCCCGCTCTTTTCACTTCCCATATAGTCGAGCAGGTCTTTTTCCGCCTTGGCCATGGTGGCCATGATTTCATTTTCCGCTGTTTCATCATAATCAACGATGGAATTGTGAACCATGAAGACGGCATGCTGGATTTTGTTGTTCAGTCGGTAAATTGTGGAGACATTCCCGCTTTCCTTTTCCAGACGGGCGATATTCGTCACCATGTCTTTGACCATCAAGGTACAGATGCCGCCTACACTGAGGATGGCGAAAACATTGATGATAAACGCGCCGGCAATATAGCTGCTCAGTTTCTTTTTCATTTTACAGTGTGTTCATGGGGTTGTTTGCAGAAAGACCGTTTGTCGCCGGGATTGTACCACGGGGTGGTCGTTTGTCCCATTTCTTTTTCGGCAAAACGAGTTCGGCGCGAACAATTTTGTTCGGTTTGAGGAGAAGCGGCATGATAGCCGAGGGAGGAGATGGAAAAAGGCGGGAAGTGCTTCAAGTGCGCTTCACTTCGAAGGCCGGCTTGCACTCGAAAATGAAACTACCTGGTTTCTCCCCTTGTATTTGGCCGAATAAAGGGCCTGGTCGGCAATCATTGACTCGAAACGTCTTGCCATAGGATAAATTATCGCATGGGGCTGGGAGGGCAAAAAAAAACAGCAGCCGTCCATCATGCTGGAGGCTGCTGCCGTCGGAAAGAGGAGCGATTAAATCTAAACCGTGAGGTTGATATTATATGGTCCTGCAGCCATACCGCCCGCAGCGGATATCGGGCTTTCCTGCGCCGCTTTCTGGGCCGTATTCATGCTCTGCGGGGGCAGGGTCTGGATCGGGGGAGCAGCGGGCTCCGGGCGCTGGGTTGCGGTTGCAGGTGCCGTGCTCTCCGGGGCGGAGGGCGCTAAGGTATTTGGCGGCGCCGACGGGGCGGTTTGGCCGTTGCTGGTCGGTTCCGGTCGGCTTGCCGCCGTTTCCGAGGGCTGTTCGGGTGGCGCAGGGGGCTGATTCATCCGCATTGTCTGCTCTTGCGCGGTTCGGAGCTGGGCTGCGGTGTTGCTGCTGTTATCGGCAACATCCGCCGCATTTGTCCGCGCCCGCACCTGCGTCTGGTTCCGTGCCGGGGTGGTTGCGTCATAGGCGGCATTCTGGTTGTTGCTTAATGCCTTTGCCTCGCCGGAAATGGACAGCTTGTCCCCGGAGGCAAGGATTTGAGTCTGCTGCGTTTGTCCTGCCGCAGCCTGACGTGTTTGCAGCCTGTTCTGTCCGTCAACCTCGGCGGGAGTTTTGAAAGGAATATTGGATGGCTTGTTGTTGACCTGCATAACCGCCTCCCTGAATGGAAAAACATGAAGAAAAATTACTATATTTACTATTTTAATGATTCAGGGGGAAAATGTCAATCAGAGTCAAATTTATTCTGAAGCGATCAGTTCCGCCACGAAACTTCCCACCTTAACCTTGCTTGCTACCTTGACCAGCCGGCGGCTCCGGTCATCGGTAATCCAGAGCAACATGCTTGAATTCTTGTCTTTTTCGAAAACGCCACGCACCTTGGCGAGGTTTGGTTGAACGACGATAGTTTGAAAGATTCCGGCGGGAACATGGACTTCTTCGCGGCGCAGGATCTTTGCTTTGCCGATTTCGTTGTATTTTCCGTCTGTCACGGGACGCTCGATCAGTGGCCCGTGGTTGAAATCCGACTGGCGAATGAAATAAAGAGCGGCCAGGGGGTCGATGGTGCCCGGAGGAATGGGAATGGGTGTTTTCGGCTTGCCGAAGTTTGCATAGCGGGCCTGGTTTTTTTTCCAGTCAAAGGTGACGATGATATCCCGTTTTGTTTTGCCCTGTTGTTTCTTGATGTAGCGCAGGGAGTGGTGCATATCCTGGCTGGTGTAGGATTCAATCACGTCGCGCACCTTGTAAAAGGTGTCGATAAAAGGGGTTGTGCGGGTCGTCATGACAAAGTGGCTGGCCGTTTCTCCGTCTATTATTTCTCCTTGCCGCACCTCAAGGGTGGCGTGCCCGGCCAGCAGAAAACTCCAGCGTATCTGAAAGGTGAGTTTTTCTCCATGGGGAAAAAAAGGGGGTGGCGCGGTGCTGGATAGGGTCGGGAAAGCAAGGATGAAGAGTGCCTGCAGGAGCAGAACTCGAAGCGGCAAGGCCGGATTTTTCATGGCGGGCGATTTCATGCGTTTTTTTTGGGGCGTCAGTGGCCGGGCGGGCAGACAACCGGCGAAAGGAGTCGGATTTATATGCGCTCCATGTTTTCCGGTCCATTACCGGCAGGAAGAGGGTCGTCCGGCGTTTCGAGCTGTTCGAGCAAGTCGCGAAAATCTTCCAGGAATTTCTGCATGGTCTGAGCCGACATGTCTTTCATACTGCTGTATTCGTTTTGCATTTTTTTCAGAAATTGCCGCAGTTTTTCCTGTTTTTCCTCGGTCAGTTTTTCATAATTGATTTCTATCCACTCCGCAATATAGTCCACCACGGATTTGGCCAGTTTCATGCTGAGGGATGAAAGGTTGGTAAACAGTTGGCGGAAGTTCCGGCTGAGTTCCCGTGCGTCTTGCCGCAATTTTTCTTTGTCGGCATCAATGGTTGGCGGCAGGATCTGTTGCAGGGGCGCAGAGGGCGGCTCCGGCTCCGGCTCAACGGAATTTTCGCTTGCCGCGAAAAGGGGCGCTGCCTGGAAAAGAAGCGTGTACAGCAGGAAAAAGATTGCCGAGTATTTTTTCATACCATGTTCCTTCTTGTTTTTTGTCAGCAGGCAATGAGTTGCGCTGGTATCGGACAATGCAGTCCTTCGCCGATGGCGCGAAACAGTTCCGCCTCTTGCGAACTGATTCGGCCGTCCCTGGTGATACATTCCAGGCAGGCGGCAAGCAGATTTTTTCGGCTGCTTAGTCCCGTTTCCGCCAGGATCCGCAGGGCACGATCAAAATCCCGGAGGGGATGCAAGCGGGGATCGGCCAGAAAAATAATTCCGTCCCGCTTGCCTGCGGCAATGCGAGATACGGTCCTGTCAAAGGCGGCCCGTGCTTCTTGCCCGTCATTATTATAACTGTGTTTCGCCAGGAGGGTAAAGACGATCGAGCATGCCCAGGCAAAATTCCCCTTTGGTTCGTTTTGCCCATCATTTGGCTGGTGCGCGGCGAAATTCTGCTCCAGGTGGCTCACCAGGACACGATGCAGCATGTATTCAAAAAGATCGGTTTTCTGGTCGGCGTCGGCAAGGTGCTTTTCAAGTTTTCTGAATTCCCGGTATTGCTTTTCGTCGAGCAGTCTGAGGGCAGGCAGCGAGAGATCGATCAGCGGCAGCCGTGTTGATCTGGAAACAGTGGTTAATAGGGGGAAGAGTCTTTCCGTTTCCTTGACGAGTTTAAGGTCGGCAAAGTTTCTGACGAGTTCCCATTGCGCAGTCCGCACCGTTTCTTCCGGGCTGAAGAGGAGGTTCAGCACCACTGCCTGGGCACCGTAGTTGTCACGGCAGGCCTTGCGGACAATTTCCGGTATGGTCGCAAGCATTTTTCGTCGTTCCCGCATGTGATGGTCGATCACCTGTTCCGGGGTGTGGTTTGGCGATTGAGAATGCGGTTCCGCCGCGGCTGAAACATTGGCGGGAACCGCGGCCCCGGCAAGGTTTCCCGCGGACGCAATTGCCGACTGCGCCATCGGCGGCGGAGGCGCGGCCCTTTTCACGGCAACGGGTATCTCCTCGACAATCCGTTTGACTCGGGGAAATGTGCCGTCAAAGGCGGGATCAAGCAAAAGGATTCTTTTGGCAAGAGGCGGGTGGGTGGAGAAAATATCGAGCAGGCTGTCGCCCAGGCCGTTGCCGAAAAACATGTGGCTTGCCTCTTCAGCCAAGGGATGGCGCAGGTTTGATCCAAGCGTCAGGCCGCCGATCTTTTTCAGCGCCGAGGCAAGGCCGAGGGGATTTCTGGTAAACTGGACCGCCGAGGCATCGCTCAGGTATTCCCGCTGGCGTGATACGGCCATTTTGATCAGTTTGGCCAGCAGCCCGCCGATGAAGCCGAGAGCATAGAGGAGAAACCCGACCGCCATAATGATTGCCCCGTTTTGCCTTCGTTTGTTAAAAAGGTTTGTTTCAAAGCTCCGCAGGATAAACCCGCCGGCAAGATGAAGAAGCAGGATGCCGTGCACGATGCCGATGAGTCGAATATTGAGCAGCATGTCGCCGTTGCGGATATGGCTGAATTCATGGGCCACGACCCCTTGCAGTTCATCGCGGTTGAGCAGGGCCAGCGCGCCGTCGGTGACGGCAATGACCGCATCGGCCGGAGTAAAGCCCGCGGCAAAGGCATTGATGCCGCTTTCCCGGTCAAGCACATAAACAAGGGGAACCGGAAGTCCTGAGGCCAGGGCCATTTCCTCGACCACATGCAGCAACCGTTGTTCCCGTTGATCCCTTGTGTCCGGCAGGACGAGCCGGCCGCCGAGGCGCAGGGCGATATCGCTTCCACCCCGGCGCAGGGTGAAGAACTTATAGGCATTGCCGATAAAGATCAGGAGCAGGACGGATGGTATGGTGACAAGAGAGATGTCCGGGTCAGTCAACAGGCTGCCGAATGACTGTGCGGTCATGGCATAGCGCGGGGTAAAGAGCAGAAAAAGCGCGACGCTCCAGTGAACGACGCCGACGATCACCACCACTGCCAGAAAGAAAAGAAAAAGCAGAAGAAAGGTATTGCGGCGCGCGGACTCCTGGCGTTCAAAAAAATCAAGCATGGACGTGAATCGGTTTGCCTCAGGTGAAGGAGACTTTCGGGGCTTTCCTGGTTTCCGGCTCATCTGCTGCAAACAGCGGCGCTTCGGCAAAGCCGAACAGGATGGCAATGATATTCACCGGAATCTGTTCTCGCGCCGTGTTGTACTGCATGACCGAATCGTTGAATGCCTGACGGGCAAAGGCAACCCTGTTTTCCGTGGAGCTGAGCTCTTCATGAAGCTGCATCATGTTCTGGTTGGCCTTGAGGTCGGGATAGGATTCCACCAGGGCAAAAAGCCTGCTCAACGCTCCGGTCAGCAGGTTGTCGGCGGAAGACAGGCCCTGCATTGACGTGGCGTCGGCCGGGTCGGCAGATGCCCGGCGAACGGCCGAGGAGGCATTGTTGCGGGCGGTAATGACAGCCTCCAGCGTTTCTCGTTCATGCTTCATGTAGACCTTGGCGGTTTCGACCAGATTGGGGATCAGGTCATAACGGCGCTGCAGTTGCACGTCGATCTGGGAAAATGCGTTTTTGTAGCGGTTTCGTAAGGTTATCAGACGGTTGTAGAAGACGATAACCATGAGAACGGCTGAGGCAAGCAGGAGGAGTAAAATTCCGGTTTCCAGCATCGTTTTCTCCTTTTGGGTGAAATTTCCAGGCGTTGGGTGTTTGTTTCGCACTCTTTTCATGGTGCGTCGAAAAGGTGAAAAATGTCAAGATCCGCGGCACTGCCGGGCAGAGAAAAAACAGCAAGGAGAAGGGAAATGTTGCAGCGGCGAATTGCTGTCTCTTGGAAGGCAGTCCGTATTGTCGGTCTTGTTTGCGTGGAAGGAGCTGAGGGGCCGCCGGCTGATCGTTGCGCGGCCCTTGTTTTCACCGATGGTGTTAGGCTTTTCTGGTCGGCATGTCTTTCAGCTCATCCTTGCCTTGAAAAACAACGGTAAATTTCTCGGCGAGTATTTTTGATAAACTTTCGACGGCATTGATATTTTCCGGCAAAACCCTGACAGCCACCCTTTTAATGCCTTCCGGGGCATCTTCAAAGGAGGTCAGAACACTGATGACCCTGGCATTATTTTCGCGCAGGATCTTGACCACATGGGTGACGGCGCCCGGTTCATCCTTCAGGTCAAAGACATACTGCATGGCGCCGTCCTTGATACCCGTGCTGTGGATAAAACCGCGCAAGACATCGGTTTCACTGAGCAGACCGATGATCTGTCCTGCGTTGTCGACAACCGGTATCCCTGAAATTTTGCACTCAAGCATGATGACCGCCGCTTTTTCCAATGATTCATGTCCGTGCAGGACAATGGGATTGGACGTCATGATGTCCTTGACCTTCATTTCCGACATCAGATAGTACAGTTCATGCACATCAAGCGTCGTTGTTTTGGCTGGGGAAGCATCCTTCACGTCCCGGTCGGTGATGATGCCGACAAGATTGCCGTTCGAGACAACCGGCAGGCGGCGTATCGAATTTTCCTTCATTGTCCGGGTTGCCAGCATCAGTGATGTGTTTTCATCAACAGTGACAACCTGCTTTGCCATCCAGTCATGAATCAGCATGTGATTTCCTCCACGTTAAAAAAATGCTTCGTGCTATGAGCGGGAACTTATCTCTCACAAGATGTTTTTTTCTCAACCACCTCTACTCTGATTGCGCAGAGCTTGTATTCCGGGGTACGGGACAAACGATCCAGTGCATCCAGGGTAAGAAGGTTGACCGGCGTGTCATGGTAGTTGTAGGTGGTGAAAACGGTGCCCTGCTGGGTTCGATCGGTAATGGTCGCCTTGATGGTGACTGCGCCGCGCCGCGATGTCAGGCGCAATATGTCGCCTTCGTTGATTCCCATCTGTTCGGCGTCTTTCGGGTTGATCTCAGCCAGTGCCTCGGGCGCGATATCATCGATCTCCAGGGTTTTGCCGGTCATGCTGCTGAAGTTGTACCGGGCATAATGGCGGCCGGTGGTAAAGAGCAACGGGTACTCATCGTTTACCGGTTCCTGCGGCGGGATATAGTCCTCGGCAACAAATAAGCCCTTGCCCCGGGTGAAATTGCCGATATGCAACACCGGGGTGCCTGGATGGTCCGCATCAGGCACCGGCCACTGCAGACCGACGGTATCAAGCCGTTTATAGCTTATACCCCGGTATTGGGGGAGAATGGAAGCGATTTCCTGAAATATATGCTCAACGCTTTCGTACTCGAGGGGATAACCCATCTTACGGGACAGTTCGCAGAAGATCCGCCAGTCCGGTTTCGCATCACCGGGTGGATCCACCGCTTTGCGCACCCGCTGCACCCTCCGTTCGGTGGAGGCAAAGGTGCCGTCTTTCTCGGCGAAACAGGCGGCAGGAAACACCACGTCCGCTGCCTTGGCGGTTTCAGTGAGAAAAATATCCTGCACCACCAGGAAATCGACTTCCTCCAGTGCCTGACGCACATGACCGATATTGGCGTCGGCAATGGCCGGATCCTCCCCGAAGATGTAGAGGGCGCGGATGTCTCCCTTCATGATGTTGTCCCACACCTCGGTGGCGGGTTTGCCGGGACGCCGCGGCAGTTTGACATTCCAGAGTTTTTCGTAGCAATCGAACAGGTCGTCGTCATCCAGCCCGCCGTAGCCCGGCAGGGTGTTGAACAGGGCGCCCATGTCGCAGGCGCCCTGGACGTTGTTCTGTCCGCGCAGGGGGTTGCAGCCGCCGCCCTCCATCCCGACCTTGCCGCAGAGCATCGCCAGGTTGGCGATGGATTTAACTCGATCGGTGCCGGTGGTGTAATGGGTGATTCCCATCCCGTGGTATATGGCGTGCCGGCCCGGAGCGGCATACATGCGGGCCACACGGCGCAGTTGCTCAGCGGTGATGCCGGTGATGCGGGCCACCATCTCCGGCGGATATTTTTTCACCAGGGTGCGCAGCTCATCGAAATCTTCGGTACGCTCCGCGACAAACTCCTTGTCCCAGAGGTCCTCCTCGATGATGATGTGCATCAGTCCGTTCAGCATTGCCACATCGGTACCGGGAAGAATGCGCAGCCAATGATCGGCCCGCTCGGCAAGTTTTGTTTTGCGCGGATCGATGACGATCAGCTTGGCTCCTCGATCAACGGCCTGGTGGATGCGCAGGCCGATGGTGGGATGGCTGGTGTCGGGATTGCTGCCGATCATCAGAAAGAGATCGGTTTTGCCGTTGACTGCATCGGCAATGGAGTTTGTCATTGCGCCGCTGCCGAAAGTGATGGCCAGACTGGCCACGGTTGGCGCGTGTCAAAGTCGTGCACAATGATCGATATTGTTGGTGCCGATCGCTGTACGCATGAATTTCTGCATCAGATAATTTTCTTCGTTGGTTGCCCGGGCGCAGGAAAATCCGGCAATGGCGTCCGCGCCATACATCGCCTTGATATCAAAAAAACGTTTTGCCGCATGATTTAAGGCCTCTTCCCAGGAGGTCTCCACCAGCTGGCCGTTCCGCCTGATCAACGGGCGAGTCAGACGGTCCGGATGATGAATGAAGTTAAAGGCAAAGCGTCCCTTAACGCAGAGCGCGCCGTAATTGGGTGCCAGATCAGGCTCCGACTCCACCTCCATGATGGTATTGCCCTTCACCTTGAGCAGCATCTGGCAGCCGGCCCCGCAGTAAGGGCAGGTGGTGCGTATCTCCCGTGTCGCTTCGCCCGTGATCGGCACGGACATGTCTTTTTTGTTCAGGGCGCCGGTTGAGCAGCTGTCGACGCATTGGCCGCAGTGGGTGCATTTTTCATTGAAACGAAGACGTATTTCCTGGGGCCGGCCTTCGTTGTCAAGGGAGGCGGCTGACATCTCCAGGGCCCCGTATTGGCAGGAATTGACGCAGCGCCGGCAGAAGACGCACTTGTCGAGATCAACCGCAATGACAGGATGGGACAGATCCTTTTTGTAGCGCGGGGACGTCCCCATGCCGGTTTTGTTCGGATCAACGAAATTTTCGATGCACAGTCGCTTGAAATCGCACCGGTCAAAAGCGGTGCAGCCGCAGGAAAGGCATCGTGCCGCCTCCCGCCTGGCCATCTGTTCAGTGAAACCGAGTTTGACCTCGTCGAAATCCTGGATGCATCGCTCCGGCGGCCGTGACGGCATTTTTTCCCGCAATCGCACCTTGACCCCGTCGAAGTTGCGCATGTCAACGTCATCAAATGATCGGCCGCGGGAAAAATTAAAACGGCTGTCGGCCGGTTCTTTACTCACCGCCATAAGTGCGGCGTGGATGTTTTCCGCGGCTCGCCGGGCTGAAACAACGGCTTGGATGACGGATCGGGGGCCGCTTGTCGCATCGCCTGCGGCATAAACATCAGCAAGATTGGTAAGCGAGGTTCTCGGGTTGGCCTTGATAATGTTGCCGGGGGTGAATTCAAGGTCGTCCGCCTGCCGGTCACCGGGAATGCCCTCTTCCCCGCAGGCCGACTGTCCCAATGCATAGATTACCGTATCCACCTTGAGAATATTGGCGGATCCGGGGATGGCCACCGGCAGGCGGATTCCTCTGGCGTCAGCCTCTCCCAGTTTCATGCGGATCAGTTCCAGCTCGAGACCGCCGTCTTTTTCCATGATCTGAATGGGGGAGGCCATGAGTAGAAACTGAACTCCTTCCCTTTCCGCCTCACGGATGTTTCGCTGGTTGGCCGGCATCTCGAGCTGCGCCCGGGGATAGATGATGGTCACCTGGTCCACATTGTTGCGGAGCAGGCAGCGGGCCGTTTCCATGGCCACATTGTTGCCGCCTATCACAGCGGCTCTTCGGCCGTAATCCCTTCCCACCTCTTCATTGACCATGTGGAGAAACCGGGTAGCCGGCAGCACATTGTTCAGGGTTGCACCCGGAATTTCAAGAGGCTGGTCAACGGTGGTGCCGATGGTCAGCAGCACCGAGTCAAAACCTTGCTCATTCAGGCTTGCCAGGGTAAAGTCTCTCCCCCAGTGCTGGTTGAGCTGTACTGAGATTCCAAGGCGCAGAATGCTGCTGATTTCGTAATCCAGGATCTTTTTGGGAATCTTGTATTCCGGCAGGCCATAGCGCAGCATGCCGCCAAGTTTGTCATTGGCCTCAAACACCGTAACCGCGTGACCTTTTTCGGCCAGAAAGTAGGCGGCGGTGAGCCCCGCCGGGCCGCCGCCCACCACCGCCACTTTTTTTCCGGTCAGCGATCGGCGGCGGATTTTGAGATCAATCTTGTTCGCCATGCACCAGTCCGCGACAAATCGTTTCAGGTGGTTGATGGAAACAGGCTCATCAACCAGAATGCGCCGGCAGCGGGTTTCGCAGAAACGGGGGCAGACACGCCCCACTGAAAAGGGAAAGGGGTTGCGTTCCATGATCAGGCGAACCGCCTCTTCATACTGTCCTTTTGCGACATGGGCGATATAACCCTGGACATTAATCTGGCCGGGGCAGGTCAGATTGCAGGGAGCCTTGCAGTCGCCGAAATGGGTTGCCGCGAGGCGAGTCAGTTGCTTTTGCCGGTATTTCTTCACCGTTTCGGTGTCCGTGCGGATGACCATGCCGGCTGCAGCCTGCGTGCTGCATGCCCGAAGCAATTCTTCGCTGCCTTCGCATTCCACTGCGCAGATGCCGCAGTCTGCCTCGGATTTGTCCGCTACACGGCAAAGGGTTGGTATGGGTATGCCGATTTTTTCCGCGGCGTCCAGAATGGTGGTGCCGCCGGCTACCGTCAATTCGACTGCATTAATGGAAAAGGTAATTAGTTTCATTGCACACGGTTTCAGTTTGGTTGTATCGATTCTGGTTGGTTATTCTTCTTGCGCTTGCTGCTGGTGCGGTCGTTCAGAGACATCTGACCCGGATCTACTCTTACCTTTCATTGTTTATTATGTCAATATTGGCATATGTACCTATGGTAAATCACGGTCCGCTGGAAAAGTATTGATAAACAGGGTAAAAGGACGTGCAATATCACGGCTGATGCGGGAAAAAAAATTAAAACGGTGGGGGAATTTATGGCAGGTGAGCAGTTTATCATACGGTCAAAAATCTGGATCGAGGATGAAAAAGGGAAGGTGGTATTTGGACTTGGGCGTTACCGGATTCTCGATGCGGTGGCCCGCCATTCATCACTGCAGGCGGCGGCCAAGGAGCTGAAGATGGGCTACCGGGCCCTTTGGGGCCGCATCAAGGCCTCGGAGGAGAGATTGGGAAAAACCTTGGTGGTGCGGGAAGGAAAAGGGTCACGGTTGACGCCTTTTGCCCAAGAATTGATGGAGCAGTTCAAAAAACTTCACTCCCATATTCTCGAGGACTCAAACATTGTTTTTAGTAAATTGCTTGCCGGTTGTTTTGATAAATGAACCGTTTCTATCGATCTGCGGGGCGGTCCGGCGTGGCTGCGGCAGCTGTCACAATTTCATAGGCTGTCAGCAGGACGCGCGGATTGTCCGCCAGGCGTGGCTGCAACCTGTCCGGACCTGAACGTGGGTTGATTCTATGCCGGCCGGCCAAGGTTACCGCGTGACGCTTCAGCTGTTCGATGCTGAACAGTTCCGAACGCAGGAGCTCGGTATCCCGGTCGTTACGCAGCACATTCCGTGTGCGTTCTGAAAATCCAATTTTTTTATGACGATGACATACTCCCGGCTTAAATCCGAGGAAGTCGGCGGAACGGCTCACCTGTGAGACTCGGGGAATTTATACCGCCCGCTTTCAGCGCCATCAGTCAATTCTCTGTCGGGCATAATTTTACCCTGATGAGCTGTTTCGGCGGGTATTGATGGTCATCAGGGTAAAAAAAGGCAGAGTCCCGGAGTGAGTCAAATTCAGCTCGTCTTGTCAAAGGCAAAAAGCTTCTTCGATTCCTTCTTGGATTTCTTCGCAGCTTTCTTTTCTTTTGGACTCATAGCCGGTTTTTTTTTATCCGCCTTTATGTTTTTTTGTTCTTTACTCATGGTTTTGCTCCTCATAAGAGATGAATGTTCTTCAGGCCGGCGGCCGGACCTCGGCGTCGAGTCTGATTGGTGATGCCCGGATGAAAACTGTTCTGCCATGACTCTTGACGCGCCGAAATCCGTGATGCGACTAAAGAGCCATCGCCTGGCGAAGATTTGCGGGACAACAAACGTCAAGGAAGAGTAATCCGTCTTCCGGAAACCGTGGAGTACATTGCTTTCGCAGGGTTGCAGCCGGAAATGAAAATTGCTCCAGTCCTGTAAGCGAGAAAGTGCCGGTGCGGAGATGCACTTTGAATGATAAATTTCCCCAAAGAAATTCCCTCGGGGTATATAAAGAGATCAGTTCGCGGTTAAGCGACCGTCGGAAGATTCGGATAAATCGGGGTATATCCTCATGAAGGGCGGAAACTCACAAAGTGATGAAAAACGCGGATTCGACATCTGTGAGTGTTTCTGAGAAAACCCCCTCTAAAAGACGAAGCTGGTGAAGATAGTGAACAATTTTTATAATAGCACAAAAAAATAATAGCTTCACCTGATTTGTCCTTATTCGGTCACAGTGGGCAGCTTAAATCCGATTTTTGGAATTTTAATTGTCGCGGGAACGGGGAAAATAATTGCCGTTGATCACATGGTTATCCTCCTTCTTTTTTTGTCGAGAAAAATTAAGAAGATAACTATGGCCTATTTCTTTTAAAGTTTCATGCTTCGTTGTTCCCGTCCACGGGGATGGGGGTTAGCCGGAGACCGCCCGGGCAAAGTTGCGGCAGGTGATATCCTGCCAGTCGGCAAAACCCATATCCATGTTGACATACCAGGCATCTCTTTCGCCATGGCGATCGCAGCTCCACAACCATTTTCCCCGATCGGCAAAGGGGGTTGTTGCGGATTGCCAGGCCTCTTCGCGCAATAATGAGACGAGTTCGTTTACCGTGGGCAGCCGCCAGTTGTTTTTGCCGGCAAACGCTTGACTGTTGAGGGTTGCGACATAGTCCACGGCTGCCTGCCAGGACAGGCTGTATTGGTTGCAGTCATGCTGCCAGAAAAGCCCGGTTGCCTCGTCAAGGATGATGTCTTTTTCCGCATTGATGAAGTGGTTTGGAACGGCGTTGTCAGGGCGGTGCATTTCGTTCAGGCCGAAAAGGATCCGGGCCTTTTTCCCGCAGACGTTTTTCGGCTCCTTGCGCAGGATGATCCTTTTCTCGTTTTTCTTTTTTGGGTTTTGCAACGTCTGCTGCCTGGTGACGGTCTGCCAGTGGACATGGAGTCGATTCAAACCCTCCGCCATGTCGTCAGCCGTCTGGAAACGATTGTCGGGATGGAGGCTCAGCGACCTTGAAAAAAAATCGTCCCAGGCATTATCATAGAGGGGATTCACCCGGCTCAGGGAAAAACTGCGCATGCTCGGCAGTTCTCCGGTCAGCATGCGGTAAAGCAGCACCCCGGCTGAATAGAGGTCGGCCCGGCCGTCAACCCTGTCCGGATGACTCGCCTGTTCGGGGGCTGCATAGTAAGGTGACCCGATCTGCATTTTTTTTTGGTTCGGAAAAAGAAAATCCTTTTGAAAGCGCCATGCCGAAATCGCAGATCTTGGCCCGGTCTTCATCTGTTATCAGGATGTTGAACGGCTTGATATCCCGGTGGATAATCTGGTTGTGGTGCAGGCAGGCAAGACCATCGAGAATCTGCCTGCCATAGCTGAGGACCTTGTCCGGGTTGATGCGGCGGCAGGCCTTTTCCATCTGGAAGCTCTCGCCCGTCATATTGCCCAGGTTATTGCAGAAGAACTCCATGACAAAATAAGGCCGTCCCTGTTCGTCTTCTCCAAAGTCCCAGACATCGACCACCCCGGGATGGTGGAGGCCGGCCATCGTCACCGCCTCGAATGTGAAAATTTCCCGCAACCTTTCATTTCCAAGGAGGGCGACGAGCGTTTCAAAGGGGTCCAGGACTTTTATCGCCACCACCTTGTTGATGACCGGTACGACGGCCTTGTAGACCGAGCCCATTCCTCCTCTGCCGAGCTTGCGTAGAATGTGATAGCGACCTATTTTTTCCATGACCTGATTTCGCTCAAAGAAGCCTGATCGCGTTCGATGAGGGGAATTCGCGTTCCGCGAGCAGGGCAACCGTGGCTTGCACATCATAGCTCACGGCCCGCTGTTCAAAAAGCATCGTATCCATATGCCAGATGCCGTATTTGGCCTTGTTGTTGATTGTATCCCTGGGTTGCCCGACGCTGCCGGGGTTGATGATGTATCGGGCATCCGGCAGCAATGCAAATTCCCCCAGGCCGGCGTTTTCCGTGAAGCAGCGTTCCGCTCGCCTTTGAAAGCGGGAGAGATTGTGGGTATGGCCGAAAAAACAGATGGTTTCGGCATAACCGGCAAAGAGCCGCGACAGTCGCGTTTCGGTGGGGTTCCAGAGATAGGCGGTAATTGATGCGGGTGGGCAGCCGTGGACAAAACGGGTCTTGTGGCGGACCAGAAAGGGCGGCAGGGATATGGAGAATTGCAGGGACTCTTTTGTCATCAGTTGCCGGGTGAGTTCAAGGGAAAGGCGTGGACTCGCATTGAGTCGTTGCAAGGCGCTGGCGCTGGCCAGGCCGAGCTCGTGATTGCCCATGACCGAATCGATTTTTCGTTGCAGCAGGGTCTGCACCACCTCTTCCGGTTCCGGTCCATAGCCGATATTGTCACCCAGCGAGATGATATCATCCACGCCGATGGCGTCGATATCCCGCAAGACAGCCTGCAGGGCCCGGTAATTGCCGTGGATGTCGGAAATAATGGCCAGTCGCATGATTCCGTAAAAAAAGCTTCTTGCTGCAAGGGAAGAAAATTGTCGTGATTTCCATTATCATAACAACACTATTTTGACAAAATATCAACGGTCTCGTGTCACATCGTCTTGTCTGCTTGCGGTTTGCCCGCAATAAAAAACGGGAAACCATGCCCTGATGATTTCCCGTTTTCAGTACGCCTGCCCCGTTTTTAGCGGAAGTCAGGTTGTGTTTTTGTTTTCCTGCCGCAAGTGCAGCTGTATCAGCCGGCTTTTATTTCGATCTGCCGCGGTTTTGCCGCCTCTGATTTCGGCAGGTGGAGACGCAGGACGCCGTCTTTTAATTCCGCATTGACTTTGCCGACATCAATGGCCTGGGGCACGGAAAAGGTTCGTTGATACTCCACGTCGCTGAACTCCTCCCAGCCCGCAGCGCCGCTTGCCGTAATTTTGCGGATGGCGGAGAGGGCGAGTTTGCCGTTTTCTATATTGATGGTGATGTTGTTTTTTTCCACGCCCGGCATATCGGCGTAAAGCAGAATTTCATCCTCATTTTCATATATGTCGACAAGAGGCACAACTGCCGGCAACTCACGGCTTCTTTCCGGCATGGTTTCTTCTCTTTTCACAATATCGTTTCTATCGGTCATGGCAATTCTCCTTTTGTTTCGTCCGGGATATCAGTTGACGGTGATCTGTTTCGGTTTTGCCGCCTCTGATTTCGGTAATGCCAGAGTCAGCAGTCCATTCAGCAGCGTTGCCTTCACCTTGTCCGCATTGACATCCGCAGGCAGGGTGAAACTGCGGGTGAAGGACGTGGTGCCACGTTCCACCCGGTGGGCGGTGTATCCTTCCGGCGCATCCGCTTTTCTGGTGCCGCTTATCTCAAGATAGTTGCCCTGAATCTTGATGTTGAGGTCCTCTTTGGCAAGACCCGCAACTTCGACCTTGACTTCAAAATGGTCACCGGCATCGTAGAGATTTGTCCTGGGTCCGCTTTCCGTCACGCCCCAGCCGGCCGGCATTACCCGGAATCTGTCGTAATCAGGGAAAATCCGGTTCATTCTGGATTGCAGCAGATCCATGGCAGTAAACATGCGATCAATGTCATTCCACCGTGTCCACATAGTGTACCTCCTTTTTTTATTTTCATTTTTGGGATCAGACTTTTTTTGCTGCGCTTTTCTTTGATAAAAAAATAATTACATCAAGAGTGTTGTCAATGTCGCATATTTATTTTTTATGATTTTTTCTCATTAATTACTTTTTATGTAAAAATAAATATAGTAATATAAGATAACTGGTCCTGTGAGGGAGGTCATTATGGGAAAAACAAAAGACGGGGAAAATTCTTCCGAATATGCGGGATTGTTTATTTCCGCGGAAGGGCTCAAGGGAAAGCAGTCGGTGCGGGCCACCTTCAGGTTGCCGATCCATATCATTGACCTTCTGGGCATCGTTGCCGCGCATCTTAATCTCAAGCAGAAATCCCTGTTCGATCAGCTTGTCGAGGATGTGAGCGTGCTTGATAAAGTTGCGAAAAAGGCCCATGAGTACAGCCCGGAAAACGGGGAGCGGCGGCAGAAGACCTTTGTGCTCAGCAGGCGCTCCCTGGAGGTGCTGGACCTGGTTGCCCGGCAACGGAACATTCCGCGGGATGTGCTGGTGGAGGTTTCCATTCAGCGGCTGCTGCCGGTGATAGATGCGGAGCAGCAGAAGCAGAAGAACCGGGCCTTGTTGCATAAAGATATGGAGAGCTACCTGGCCCAAGGGGAAAACTTGCTGCGCAAAGCGCAAACTCTTCTGGGCGAGGATGATCAGGTTTCCGAAATGATGGCGGACATTGTCGGTATCTGCGCGAAAAAGGTTTCCGAGCTGGAAAGTATCATTGCCCGAGGGCAGTCCATGGAGCGTTTTGATGCCCATGGGAAATCCGGCCGGGAATTTTTTTGACTTTTTGCCCGGTGAATATGTAGGATTGATTCATCATGTCTGTGGAAGCGCGACCGGCAAAAAAGGAGACGCCAATGCCCCGGGAAAAACGCATATTCTTTTTATGGCAACCCGTGATCACCGTCATCATGGTCCTGCTCGGTCTGGCAACGGTGCATGCGAAAACCAGTCAGTACCACCTTGAAATTGCCTCTCAGGCTGTCGATATCACCGGCACGCCGACCACGGCGATGACCATCAACGGCTCCATTCCCGGTCCGGTATTACGGTTCCGGGAGGGGGATCTCGCCCGTATTCACGTCAGCAACAGAATGGCTGTCGAAACCTCTCTTCATTGGCACGGCATCCTGGTGCCCCCCGGCATGGACGGGGTTCCGTATGTCAGCTTTCCGCCAATCGCCCCGGGTACTACTTTTACCTATGAGTTTCCCATTCGGCAGAGCGGAACCTACTGGTATCACTCCCATACCGGTCTGCAGGAGCAACGCGGCGTGTACGGCGCCATTGTCATCGAGCCCACTGTTCCCCGTTTCCCGGCTGACCGTGATTATGTGATCCTGCTTTCCGACTGGGCCGATGAAGACCCGCACCAGATTATCCGCACCCTGAAACGCGGCAGCGAGTGGTTTGCCGTTGAAAAGGGCAGCGCGCAAAGTATAGTCGGCGCCATTCGTCTCGGCATGCTTGCCGATTATTTCAAGCGCGAGCTGGGGCGCATGCCGGCCATGGACATCGCCGATGTCGCCTATGACCGTTTTCTTGCCAACGGCAGCACGGAAATGCATCTTGACGCCCAACCGGGAGAAACAATCCGGTTGCGAATCATTGATGGCTCCTCCACCACCTTTTTTCACCTTGAATTCGCCGGCGGCCCCATGCGGATCATCGCGGCCGACGGTATCGATGTGGAACCGGTGGAAACGGAACGTTTGCTCATCGGCGTTGCGGAGACCTATGACGTGCTCATCACGGTTCCGCAAAAAGGCGCTTGCGAATTGCGGGCAACCGCCCACGATGGGTCGGGTTTCACCTCGGTGTGGCTCGGCACTGGTGATTCCCGTCCCGCGCCCGATGTGCCGAAACCGAATCTCTATCATGCCATGGGCGATCTCAGCCTGGGCACCCTGTTCGCTTTGAACCCGGCGGCCTCAATGGGCATGGATGATGATGCGGTCTCCGCCGGCATGTTCGACAAACCCGGCATGACGGCAATGGGCGGCATGGATGACATGGGTGACATGGGTCATGTGGGGCATGGCATGGACCGGATGGAGATGATGGAGAAACCGGTTATGCCCGGCATGGATCATGGCGCGGGTTCCCCGCATACGGGGCATGGTATGGAGAGTCATGCCGCCCCGACCACGGAAAGCAGGGGGGAAGGTGAAGCGGCGCAACCTGTTGTCAGCCACGCCGGTCATGACATGGGGGACATGGCGCCGCAACAGCAAAGGACAAGAGACCGGGGTGAACGGAACGGCAAAAAATACGGCGCTGATTTCCGGCCGATGGCTTCCGATGTTTCCTCGGCCGGCAGTCTTGCCATGGACGGCATGGATCAGAGCCGTCCATGGCCGCCTTATGAAAAATTGCGGGCCGTCTCCGCAACCGCCTTTGCCGGCAACAGGCCGGTGCGGGAAATCCGGCTAACCCTGGACGGGGATATGGAACGCTATGTCTGGTTTATGAACAACCAGGCGCTTTCCGAGACCGACGTCATTCCGGTGAGCCAGGGCGAGATTGTCCGTTTCATTATGATCAACCGCACCATGATGCATCATCCCATGCATCTGCACGGCCATTTTTTCCGGGTTGTCAATGGACAGGGCGATCATGCGCCGCTGAAACACACGGTCAATGTCGCTCCCATGTCCACCACGGTTATCGAATTTGACGCCAACGAAACCGGAGACTGGTTTTTTCACTGCCATCTCCTTTACCACATGGAAAGCGGCATGGCCCGCCTGCTTCACTACGATAATTTTGTGATGCCGGACGAGGTTGCCGCCATCCGTCCGCAACTTTACATTGATATGTGGCACTCCTGGGGCGAGGCTGCGTTGACAAGCAACATGGCCGAGGTTTTTTTAACGGCTGCCGGCACCCGCAACACCCTTTCAGCGGAATGGGAGTCGGGCTGGCAGCGTGTCGATAAAAATGAGTGGGAAGGATTTCTGTCCTGGGACAGGTATATCAATCGTTTTTTCACCGTGTTTGCCGGGTTCGATATGCTGGGGCAGGGCAGCGATACGGAACATTCCCGTGGAGTTGTGGGTGTCACCTGGCTGCTGCCGCTGCTGATTGAGTCCCGCTATTGGCTGGACAGCGACGGCGGCGGTCGTTTTTCCTTTGACAAGGAATTCGCCCTGACCCCGCGCCTGGCCCTGATCGGTGAAGCCGAATATGATACCCATGCCGCACAATGGGAAGGCAAGGCGGGCCTCACGTACATGCTGTCGAAAAGTTTTTCCCTGATCGGCCAATGGCATTCCGATTTCGGCTGGGGGGCCGGGGCGATCATTCGTTTTTAGGCTGGGTACATTTGTTTTTTTGTGTTGCGTCACAAAAGAAATTAAAAATATAAAAATGAATTACTGAGGAGTTTGATGTGGGAAAAGAAACGGATTCAGAGCTTATTGCTTTTATGAAGGAGTGGCAGGAAACGCCTGAAGGAAACCGAGATGTCTTTTGGCGTTTCAGGGAATACCTCGGTCGAAAAGAGGGAGTCTCCCTGGCATTCGTCCCCAGGCCGGGCCTCACCTATTCACTCCGGGCTGTCCATGCCGCGCAGAAAAAAAAAGGGCTTTTTGTCATGGTCGATGTGATTGAAGACAGCCCGCGCTGGCTTTCCGTGTGTTTTTACAGCGAAATGATAACCGACCCGGAAGAAAAAGGTGCTTTTGTTCCCGGTGGTCTGCTCGGTGAGGATGCCGTCTGCTTTGATATTGAACAGCGGGATGATGAACTTGTCCGCTACGTTGAAACCCGTCTTGATGAGGCCTGCCGCAGCGCTTCGAGCGAATAGTTTTTTTCCCGCGGCTTTTTGCGAGAATTCAGGAGGCTGGAGGCGGAATGGTTGATTTGATGATTCTTCATTCCGGCTTCCGCCCCCTGATTTTCAACGACGGCTCAAAATAACGTCAGATCACCCCATCGCCACGTTCGCCTGTTCGTATACGGACAGCCTCATCCACAGGGGAAATAAAAATTTTACCGTCTCCGGATTTTCCCGTGCGGGCGCTTTGCTCAAGAGTATTGACAATCGCCTCTGTTTGATTTTCCCGGCAAATAATTTCGATGCGCACTTGCGCCGGATACCCGAATGCAAAATCCGGACTGTTTTGCTGAACATACCGTTGAAATCCCCGTCCCATTCCACGGACTTCCGTCATGGTGGCGCCGGGAAAATCCTTAATCTGATGCAGGGCAAAAATAACGTCATCCAGCATAATGGGCTTGATGACGGCAACAATTCTTTTCATCGGATTTCCCTCCTTTTTTCATTGTAGTCTTCTATCCAGCTGTACACGGCAGGTATGACAAAAAGGGTGAGCATGGTGGAGGTGGTGAGCCCAAAGATAACAACAGAGGCCAGCGGACGCTGGATTTCAGCACCGATGCCTTGGGCGGCAAGCAGCGGCAGCAGGCCGAGAACTGTTGTGGCCGCAGTCATCAGCACCGGCCGCAAACGAAGCAATGCGCCATCCATCACCGCCTCGTGGATCGCTTTTCCTCGGTCTCGCAAGTCGTTGAAATAGCTCACCAGGACCATGCCGTTCTGCACGGCGATGCCGAAAAGGGCGATGAATCCGACAGAAGCGGGAACAGAGAGATATTCTTTCATGAGAAAGAGCCCGATTATGCCGCCGATAAGGGAAAGGGGGACATTGAAGATGATGATGAAGGCATGGCGGAATGTGCCGAATGTCATCCACAGCATGAGAAAAACGCTGCCGATGACAATGGGTACAATGAGGGCCAGCCGGGACATTGCCCGCTGCTGATTTTCAAATTGCCCGCCATATTCGATGGTGTATCCGGGCGGCAGAGTTATCGTTTCCGCAATCCTCTGTTGGATGTCCTCGACAACGCTTCCCATGTCCCGACCGCGAATATTTCCCTGAATAATCCAGCGGCGCTGATTTTTTTCCCGGTTGATCTGAATGGGGCCTGTCACCTGAAGCACTTCCGCAACCTGCCCGAGAGGGATAAGGTTATTGTCCGCCGTTGACAGCAAAATGTTTCGTATTTCCTGGGGGTTGTCGCGAAACTTCTCCTGATACCGTAAATGGATGCCGAAGCGTCGCGTGTTGAGATAAATATTGTCGATGACCTCTCCTCCAACCGCCATCTCCACCATCTCAAGAATCCGGCTGACGCTGACGCCGTATCGGGCACAGGCGGCGCGGTCCGCGACAACCTGAACCTGGGGCTGTCCAAAGCTCTGCTCAACGGACAGATCGACAAGCCCCGGGATATTGTCTATGGCTTTTTTGATTTCATCCGCTTTTGATCGGAGGATGTGCAGATCTTCGCCGTACAGCTTTACGGCAAGCTGTGCCTTGATTCCGGACAGAAGTTCGTCAAAAGCGTTCTGGATGGGCTGGGTAAAGTTCAATTGGACGCCCGGTACTTTCCGCAGTTCCTTATCCAGGGCCGCGATAAGCTCTTCCTTGCTGCTGAACCGCTTCCATTCGTCATGTGGTTTCAGGGTGATATGGACCTCCGCGTAATTGACGGGGTGTGGATGACTGCCTGCTTCCGGGCGTCCGACGCGTGATACCGTTTCCAGCACCTCGGGATACTTCAGGATTTTACGCTCGATTTCCATGACGGTTTCAGTGCCCTTTTCCAGGGAAATGGACGGCGCCATGGCAACACCTATCAAGATGGATCCCTCTTCCAGGGTCGGGATAAATTCCGTTCCCAGGTATTGCAGGGAGGCAAGGCTGAGGAGAAAGCAACCGGCGGAAAAGGCCACCACTGTTTTTTTGAAACGGAGTGCCATGGCAAGCAGGGGTCTGTATGCGTTTTTCAGCAGGACGATGAGGCGGAACTCTTTCTTCTCACGGTGTTGCAGAAGGAAAAGGGAAAGAACAGGCGCAAGAAGAAGAGCGGCGAATATCGATCCCAACAGGGCAAAGGACACGGTAAACGCCAGCGGGGAAAACATTTTTCCTTCAACGCCTTCCAGGGTAAAAATCGGCAGAAAAACAACGATAATAATTGCAATGGAAAAGACGATGGGCCTGCTCACTTCGCGTGCCGCTTTCCGGATAATCGTGAGTTTGGGTTCATTCAGCTCATTGCGTTCACCCATGTGGCGATAAATGTTTTCCACCATGACAATGGCGCCGTCACCAAGCATGCCGATGGCAATTGCAATGCCGCCCAGCGACATCAGGTTGGCTGAAATATCCTGCAAATCCATGAAGATGACCGCCAAAAGGGCGCATACGGGAAGGGACAGGGCAACTATGAATGCTGTCCGCCAGTTCCCGAGGAAAAGCAGCAGGACGAACAAAACCAGGATTCCTCCCTGCAGGAGGGCCGACTTGACGGTGCCTGTGGCGTTTTCAACAAGTTCGGACTGCTCGTAATAGGGAACGAGTTCCACACCCTCGGGCAGCGCCTTTGTCACCTCGGCCACCTTGGCATGCAGTCTTTTGATGACATCGGAGGTGTTTTCCCCATAGAGTTTCATGACGATGCCGGAAACGACTTCCTGGCGGCCGTCAAGTGTCACGGCGCCTCGACGGATTTCGTTGCCGTAATCGACATCAGCCACATCCTTGAGTAAAACCGGTGTGCCGTTGCTGACTTTGACCGGTATATTCTGCAATTCCTCAAGCTGCTCAATCAGTCCAACGCCGCGCACCAGATGCTCCTCCGAGCCGAGCACCAGAAACTGGCCGCCGACATTGCGGTTGTTTTCCTTGATGGCGGCCACCACGTCTTGCAGGGACAACCCATAGCGCCGGAGGGAATTCGGGTTTGCTTTCACCTGGTATTGCAGGACATGGCCACCCATCGAAAGGACCTCTGTAACCCCGGGAACCGTCTGCAGTTGAAATTTCACAACCCAGTCATTCAACTCCCGCAGCCAGGTGTTGACATCCTTGCCGTCTGTCCTGACTTTGTCGTGATCCGCCTTGAGATAATATATGAATATTTGCCCAAGACCTGTGGAAATAGGGCCCAGGGCGGGAGGTTCGTCCATTTCCGGTAATTCCGCCATGGCGCTGGTCAGACGTTCCGAAACAAGCTGACGGGCAAAATAGATATCAACATCGTCCTCGAAATAGACATAGACAACAGCCATGCCAAAGGCGGAGGTCGACTTTATCTGCGTGACTTTGGGCAGACCGTTCATGGCCGATTCAATGGGATAGGTAATCAGGCGTTCGATTTCCTCCGGCGCCATGCCGTGTCCTTCGGCAAATACCGGCACCATGACAGGGGAGATGTCCGGAAAGGCGTCCACCGGCATATGCTGGTATTTATAGATGCCGAGGGAAAGAACGGCGATGAGTCCGACGACGACCAGGCCGGGAAATTTGAGGGCAAACTCGACAAGTTTATTGATCATGCCGTCCTCCCTTAATGGCCGTGTCCGGCATGGGAATCCATGTCGTTGGTCTGGAGTATGGCTTTCAGCTCAAAGGCACCCTTTGTCACAATGCGCCGGCCGACCTGGAGTCCTGACAGAATTTCCACGTTGTCACGGTCATGGCGGCCGCTGACAACCGGAACATGGCGAAAGCCATGATCATCGGCCAGAAAAACGATCTCTTTTCCTTCAAAGCCCTGGACGGCATTACGCGGTATGACAAGCGGCAGGTTTTCGTCGGAAACACGGATGGATCCGGTGACAAAAGAGCCCGGCATCCAGTCGCCCCGGTGATTTTCCACGGCAATCCTTGCTGTTGCGGTACGGGTTTCGGCATCGACGACAGGACTGATTGCGGCGACCTTTCCCTCTGTTTTCAGCCCGTCCTGCGATTCAATGGCGACACTCATTCCCTGCTGAATGCTTGAGATATCGCGGGTCGGCACCTGCAGATCGACCCAGACCGTACTTAGATCGGCAATGGTGAAGACGGAGACGTCTTCTCCCACTTTTTCGCCGCGAGTAAGATGTTTTTCAATGATCGTGCCGCTTATCGGCGCGGTAATTTCGTATCGGGTTGTCCTTTCGACAAAGGCAAGGCTGTCGGCGAGAGGCTGGGGATGTGCCTGTTCATCGGTTGCGGGAAGGTAACGCGATTCAAACATCCTTGCTGCCTGAAGATATTTTTCTTTGCCCAGCTTCATGTAGAGATCCGCGGTTACCTGTTCAAAGCGATTGAGGGCTTCAAGGTAATCGTTCTGGCCGGCGATTTTTTCTTCATACAGTTTCCGTTTTCTTTCATATATTTTACGGCTTACCATGTATTCGGATATGGATTTGCCCAGTTCCGCGCTTTCAAGCACAGCCAGGACATCTCCTTTTTTCACCGTGTCCCCAAAGGTGAAATCGACCTGCACGGCCACACCGCTTACCCGGGGAACGATATGGGCGACGGCATCCTCATTCAGCATCAATTCTCCGGTCAAGGTAAGCTCCGAGTGGAGTTTCCCCGAGGATGCCGGTGCGGTTGCAATGCCTATTTCTTTTTTTTGCTCATCGGTGAGCAGCAACTCTTCTTCCTCGTGTTCGGCTTCCCCGTCGGATTTATCGACAGGTTCCGCGTGAGTGTCCTCTTCCTGGTCAACACGGCCGTCATGGTCGTCATGGGGTTCTGCGGCAGTGCCGTGTGGGGTTGCATGATTGTCGGAAATTTCCTCACGATCAGCGGGATGATCATGTCGTTCTTCCTGGGAAGCCAGCGGCAATGATACGAGCACACCGGCAAAAAATACGATGCTTAAGAAAACAATAATTTTGTTTCGCATGAGATATTCCTTACTCTGAAAGGGTCGGATGGTTCCGGGGAAATGATTCGGCAGCTTTTCCCGTGATCGCTTCGAGATCGGCCAACAGTTCTTGGTGTTCAGTCTGCAAAAGCAGATTTTGCCGTTTGACCTCAATCAGGGTTCGCTGCGAATCAAGAAGCTCGAGGTAATCCTTTTCTCCGGCTTGATAAGCCTTTGCGAGAGCTTCATATGCTTCCTGGGCGGCGGGGAGAATCGTCGTTGCCGTTGTTTCTAATTCCGCCGTGATAATTTGCAGGCGTTCACGCAGGACAGCCAGTTCCGCTCTCAGGCGATTGGCAGTGCCGTCGAGTTCTTTTTTGCCTGCCCGGATATGTTCCGAGGCTTCACGAATGCCGCCCTGGTTGCGGTCAAAAACCGGAATGGGTATGCTGAATCCTATGAAATAGGCGTGGTCGGAGGACTCATTAAAATATTTGACGCCCCCTTCGATTTCCAGGTCGGGAACGGCCTTTGCCTGGGCTAAGGCCAGTGATGCCTTGAACCGTTCGACCCGGATACGGTTGATTTCCATTTCAGGATGTCCCTGCGCCGCCCGCCAGAGTTCGTCTTCAGTTGGGAGAGGCTGTATTGCACGACCAACGGGTTCAACTTGATCGAAATGGACCTCCCTGCTGCCCCAGCTGGAAGCCAGCTCGATACGGGCCACTGCAAGCTCTCTCGCGGCCCGGGCCAGGGCGGATTTCGCCAAGGCGAGTTCAACAGTCGCTTTTCTTTCATCAAGCGGCGGGATATCCCCCAGGGCAATTTGCCTGATAATGACATCCTGGATATCCTGAAGCAGTGCGATGTTTTCATTTTCCAGGAGGAGCTGCTGTTCAAGGGAGTGGACGCGCTGAAATTTTTTCTTCACATCACGTGTCAGTGCCAGCATTTTTGCCTGCATTTGCAAGCCGGCGATAGTTGTTTCATATTCGGCGATGCGGACACGTTTGGCCCGTTTGCCGGCCAATGGTATTTCCTGGCTGATGCCGGCGCTGGCCCCGAGGGCATCAGCGTCCGAGAAGTTTCCCGATCCGCCGAATTCCTCGAACTCACTGAAAAATGTCGGGTTGGCGAACACTCCTTCCTGGAGCTGCGCGTTGTGACGCGCACTGATTTCGTGGGATGCCGCGGCAATGTCCGGATTGTTGGCCAACGCCGCTGCAATGGCATCAGCCAGGGTGATTTTGCCGGTCGGCTCGATGAATTTTCTTTGCTCTTTTGCCGCGGTATCGGCCATGGCCGCGGTAAATGGCGAAAGGCAGGATAAAATTAAAATGAAGACTATATGGATTGTATCCGGTTTCACAATGGACTCTCCTTTCTCATGTGATTGGTGCAAGACAACGAGTTGCGCCCATCCGTGGTGAAGGGCTGGGCTGCCTACTGATGACTTCCCTTATGTGCGGCAACCTGGATAACGGAGCCGGGAGGCGGGACGCTGTCGAGGTATGCGAGAAAGCGGGACGACCTGCCGTTTGAATGGGAATTTGCGGGGAGCAGAAGGGCTGTTGTTTGCCTTGTAAGAAGTTTGCCGTCCGGATCGATGACGTTGATGTCGACATGGCCTCGTATTCTGCCGCGGCTGCCTGATGCGCGGTTGACTGATCCGGACACGATAAGTTTGTCGTTTTTCTCGTAAACGTTCGCTGAGCCGACAACAATGCTGTTGCTCGCCGTGCGGAATTCCAGTTTCGCGGTATCTTCTTGCACCAAATTGCGGCCAAGAGGACTGCAACCGCCGGTCGAGAGTGCCATGCCGAGAGCGGCGAGCAATGAAATGCTTTTGTAGATATAGGGAATTGCCATGATGAAACCTCTCTTGTCGTTTTCAAAATTTCGGGTGTGTTAATAACCGGCCATTTCGTTGCCTTGGGGCGTGCGGCAAGACGAGCTCGCCTGCATTTGCATCACGCGATCTTTGCAGGGAAAGAGAGCCGCAGGGATCTTTTGTTTCACTTCAGCGGGTTGGATGAAGTGTGTTTGGGCAACGAAAATTGATTTTTTTGAGAAAAACGAGAGGAATCAAATAAGCAGAACAGTTGTCCGCAGGGAGGTGATGCTTTGGTCGATGACCGGTTTTTTTGCAGGGGGAGATGGATGGTCGGAATATGCGGCAGCAATGTGCGGCATGTCTGACTGTGAGCGGTACAAAGGGTTTTTTTCGAGGGTAAATTCGAATTTGTTTTGGCAGATGTGCTGGACTGCCGTGGTGAAAGACAGGGGAAAATCAATGCAGGAGCGGCACTCTTCCTCGCAGTGGTTCTCCTGCTCGATCCCGGGACCATGGCTGGTTTCTGTTGCGCTGTGAACCGGCAGAGAAGGGGTCGCGGTTGACTCAATGGCGACGTGCCCATCCTCGCCGATGCAAACAATGCCCGCATTTCCCAGACCGGGAAAGCTGCAGAGATACGCAGTAAGCGAAATGATCAGCGTCAGTGTTTTCAAGCCAAATTGCTTCATTGTGAATCGCACAGGGAGGCAGAAAAAGAAATTCGAGGAACGTGATTTGTTTATGTAACAAAAAAAATAATGCATATCTCCTTTTTTGTGACTCTTTTTTCCTGATTAAGTTCAAAAAAAATTCACGATGCGGCGGCAAGGAAAAAGAAAAGCCAGCTATCCTTGCCGGCAATCCGGTCAGTTTGCTTTTTTCCGGTTCAGGACATCCTGCAAATCGTTTTCATTGGTTATTTCGACGGCCGACTTTTCCCGGACCGAAGGGAACGTCTCACCAGGGGAACCCAGCCAGCAGAGGATGTCGTTCCAGACAACCTCCGCCTGCAGATCCCGCAGCAGCATGTGGTAGCCCTTTGGGTACACTAGGAGGCGCTGACGGTTTGCAAAACGCCCGTGCAGCCTTTGGGAGAAAACATCCGTCATCGGTTTTGGCGGGATGATCTCATCCCTGGCGCCATAAAGAAAAAGAACCTTCCTGTCAAACCGGGATGCTGCCGCGTAAGCCGCGTCCATCAGATTCGCCAGGCCGTATATCGCATCGATGCGTGACTCCTTGATGACCAGCGGATCGCGGCCCAGGGCGAGGAGCATTTCCTTGTTGTCGGAAGGAGTGATGTCGAGCCCTTTTCCTGACAACCGCAGCCAGGGCATGATCCGGACCCCCAGCCACAGCGCCCAGCGTTGATAAAAGGGCATGGTGTCACGCGACCAGACCGCCGGGGCCACCAGGATCACACCGTCCCCGGGCAGGGGATTTTCCGGTCTGTCCGCCGCCATGATCAGCGCGCCGCCCATGCTGTCGCCAAGCAGATAGAGCGGGATATCCGGATGGCGATTTTGGGCGAGTTGGAGAATGGTTCGGAGATCCCGGACCATGGCTTCGTGGCCGTGCCATTTGCCGGGGTGGGGAGCGCTGCCGAATCCCCGCTGGTCATAAGCATAAACACCGATACCCCTGTCATTGAAAAACGCGGCGGCATCCTTGATAAAATTGGAATAATCATTGTAGCCGTGCAGGGCGACCATGATTGCCTTGGGAGAAGCGGACGGCAGCCAGGTTTTGAGCGGCAGTTCGGTGCCGTCGAAGCTGATGAAAAGGGTGTCTGTCAGTCGCGGTTCCGTCATTGTTTTCCCCGGAATTGTGAAATGCGGCGCGCAGGCCCACAACAGGCAGCCTGACAGCAAAAGAAGCAATGATCTCGGGAAATTCATGTTTTTACGGTATGAGAAGTGACGATCCGGCCGGTTTTTTTATATTGGTGGGAGAATACCTTATTTGCTCGGACAATTCAGGAAATATCCGCACGGGTTTGCTTTTTTTCTTGCCCCTGATTTGAATTTTTTCACCGGCGGATCGTTAATGCATGTTGTTTTTCAGGCGGATTTGTTTTAATCATGGAGGAAACGGGCGTGTCGGAAGAGTTGCATTGCGGATGGTGCTCAGCAATGGTTGAACCAATCCGCAGGGCGGCGCCCCCGGTCAATGGAGAGGTGTCAGAGCGGCCGAATGAGCCGGATTCGAAATCCGGTGTACCCGTGAGGGTACCGTGGGTTCAAATCCCACCCTCTCCGCCAAATCAGCATCCAACAAGACCCAGCAACACACAGAAACCCGCTTCCAGAAAAGGAAAGCGGGTTTTTTGTTTCCTGTGCAGTCCGAAGAAAGCCATTAGCTCAAACGCAAAAAACTTGCGCCAAAGTCAACTTTTTGTTTATTATGGGAATATGACATTCAACCCGGCAGAAGAAATCGACAACGAAAAAGCACACTCCATCATCCGGGATATTGTTTCCGGCGGCGAGGTTATTGTCAGTAGCCACGCCAAGAAAAGGATGATAGAGCGCCGATATTCAATGCAGGATGTTGAGCATATCTTGACGCGGGGGAAAATTACGAGAAAGGAATTGAAAGATACGACACACAGTTGGGCCTACACGATAAAAGGCGATGATCTTGAAGGCGACGAGGGCGGAGTTGTTACTGTCATTGTCAGCCGTCAGGCTTGCGCCATAATAACCGTTTTGGGCTGAAAGGCGGACACGATGAATAAATGCTACTCATGCGGCGGGGAACTAAAGGTAATTAAAGACAAGCCATACCATTACGAGGAGTGCGGGCTTGATGTCGTCTTGCACGGCATAACGCAATATTCTTGCCCGTCATGCGGTGAAGGATACGCCTCAATCCCGAAGATGCAAAAACTGCATAGGCTCATAGGCGCGTATATCTGCCAGAAGAGAAAAGCACTGCTGCAACCTGAAGAGATAAAATTTTTACGAAAGGATTTGCACTTGAAAGCCAAAGAATTGGCGGCTCTGCTTGGCGTGACCGCCGCGACCGTTTCGCGATGGGAGAACGGGAAAAAGGAAATAGGCGAGGCCCACGACCGGCTTTTCCGGTCCGTCTATATGATGTATGCTTCGGAGCAGGCACAGCACATGATTTGCGGCGGTGTCCTGGATATGTTCAAGGAACTTCCCGCCAAAAGGAAAAAGATCAAACGGGCGAGGGGGCTTGAGTTCAATCCGCAAGAGTGGCTGAACGCCTTTCCGGATTTTTGCCCCGCATGATTTTACTACTCAAAAGGGCCTGCATTCAGTGCAGACCCTTTCTGCTTCCCGCATCTTTGGATAAAGTTCTTGCGTGAAAAAATAACCGTTGGTATGGAAAGAGCGAATAAGGTCAACCCATTCACCGGCGACACAAACGGGTAGGATAACGGGTAGAAATTTTAAACAAAACATAAAAATGCATTAATTTAAAGGTGTTGCGCTGCGGATTGGACAGCCACCCTCTCCGCCATTTATTGGAAATACCCCTGGTTCAATCTTTTTTCCCCTCACGGAGTGTCAGTATGATAGTGCTCGGAATATCAGGATCACCCGTCAAAAACAGTAACACGGATCGCGCGGTCAGGATGGTCATGGAGGCAACCATGGCCGGCAAACAGTGGTTTTATAAGCTGAGCGATTATACGATAAGTCCCTGCAATGCCTGCCTGGGCTGTGTAAAAACCAATCGTTGCATCATTGCTGATGATGGTGTCATGCTGGCGGAAAAGGCATTCAAGGCGGATATTGTCATTGTCGGCGGCTATACGCCGTATTCCTCGCTGGACAGTCGCACCAAGGCCTTCATGGAGCGGCTTTATGCCCTGCGGCATCGCCATGGGTTGATGGCCGGCAAGCCGGGAGCCGCGGTTGTCACCTGCGCTGTTCCGCCGGGCAGGGAAGGCATGCCGCCCGCCGGTGAAAACGGCCTTCAGGCCATTCGGTTTTGTATGATGGAGGAGGGGATGCGTTACGTGGGGGGAGTTTCCGTGCTTGGGAATGTGCCCTGCGTTAAATGCAAAAGCGGCAGCCAATGCCGGGTTTCAGGCGTCAAGATGATTCACGGCCCGGATGCCGCGGCGGAGAACGTGGGCATAAACACCCTGGAGCAAAATCCGGAAACCGTGGCGGCTCTCAGGAAGCTCGGACGGGATCTGGCTGCGGCTTATTACGGTGAGTAGGCGCGAACCTGCGGTCGCGCCACGTCATGTCGAATTTTGGAAAAAATCTGCCGGAATTTCCGGGGATGCTTTCCCGCTAGAATCGGCGGCCCCGTCGGGTAGGTTTCTTGCGTTGCGGTTCGGCCTGGATGACTTTGATGACACGGCCGTGAAGGGTGCTTTTGTTCAGGGACTTGATAACCACGTCAGCCTCTGAATTGTTCGGCATGTCGATGAAACCGAACCCCTTTGACTGACCGGAGAATCTGTCCTTGATAAGGTTGATACTTGCAACCTCGCCGTATTGTGAAAACATTACCTTCAGCTCATCTTCATTCACTGAAACGGGCAGGTTGCTGACATAAATATTCATTTGTTTTTTCCTCGGTAAGGTACGTTCATTGCACTAACGCCATCCCCCCAAACGCACAAAAATGATCGACAGCGGCACAGAGTACAGGGACTCTTCAATATGAAATATGTAAAAAGAACTCGCCCCATGTCAGGGAGGACAAGAGGGAAAATTCAATAAAAATTTTACGATAACACAGGTGGAAAAAAAAAGGACGCTTTTTTGCAAAGAAAACAGAGATGCCCTCCCGGCGTCACAGGGGCAGGGGCCATGGAGCTAACTTGTGCTGCAGACCAGAATCTTGCTTCCCTCTTTAAAGGTGACTTCTATTCTGGTGGAATTTATTTTTTTGGTCACCACCCCGAATCCGAAGGTGGGATGATTGAGCAGGTCGTTGGAGTTGAAATCGCCACTCATGCTGTAGGGTTTGGCCGTGGCGATGTCTTGGCCGGCCAGAATTTCATCAAACAGGGCCGCAGCCGTCATTCCTTTGGTCATGCGGGGCTTGGCGATTCGACCGCCGGCAACGATTTTCCCCGCGGAGCGGCGCAGGGTCGTGGCCTTTTCGACAATGGGTGGACGGTAGTTGTGGCGACTGCCGCAGGTGTTGCATTGCACCTTTGCAACCTGCCCGGCGATCATGGCGATGATGGTATGATTGGTGACGGCCTTGCATTTCAAGCAACGGGAATCAATATCGTCGCCGGCTGAAGTTTCATTGCTGGTTGTCACAGGGAGATTCTCCTTTCAGTGAGTACGTTAAATAATAGTCTCCGCCTGGGCGGCATTCTGGAAACCACTCCCATAAAGACGAACCTCTTTATTTAATATGAAATCCAGGAAAAAGCCAGATATATTTCATGAGCCGGCAAGGCGAGCCTTTTGAGGGCGGGAAACGTGTTCGTGAAATTATTATGTAAAATTATTCTGTTGCCATTATGAAATTATCGAGTTATAAATGCTGGAAATAATATTTGGAGTAAAAGCATATTCCTTTCACGTTATATTCCCGCCACGTTGTTGCATTTGCCTGGTTTGCTATCGTTAAAGTCGTCTGCCGACCACTTACAAAGGAGAGCATATTGCGGCTGTATGCCCGAACCAGGTTCACTATATGATCGAGACCCCAGCTGGAATCATTCTTCGCATCCCTTGTCGCGTGTTGATAAATCGCCGAAATACATCGATTATTTTGCCAAGCAGTCAAAATGTTTTGGTTTTGCAGGAATGGTAAAACGTACCGTTGGCCACAACGCCGGTGCAACACTGAATGACGGGATTCGCGACAGGCGGCTCATGGCAACAAGCACCCTGTATCCGGGGCAAACGACCCGGACCGGGTTGAAAAATGAGCGTCAGGCTAAAAAACATTCACGGAGAAGTCCGAAGCATTCCTCACCGAGGATATTGAAATCCTCCCTGAAGTTGTCTGGCACTTTTCATCTTTTTCCCACAACCGACTGAAAATCCTGATTAAATAAATAATAAACAGATTAACGCGGCAGAGACTGCCGCGTGACAAGGTGCACCTTTTCGGGAACAATCCCGGCGCATCATTTTTTAACCCAAAGGAGTTACATGAGTTTTACAAAGTTTAATTTTCACCCGAAGATTCAGGCCGCAGTTGAAAATTGCGGCTACACCATCCCCACCCCTATCCAGGAAAAGGCTATCGGCCCGGTTCTCGCCGGCAAGGATATGCTTGGCCTGGCTCAGACCGGTACCGGCAAAACAGCGGCCTTTGTGCTGCCCACCCTGGAACGCCTCATGAACGGTCCGCGAAAAAGAGTCCGCGCCCTTATTGTGGCACCGACCAGAGAACTTGCCGAGCAGACTCACCAGTATTTCGGCAAGATGGCCCAAGGCATCGATCTTGAAAGCGCCGTTATTTATGGCGGGGTCAGTAAATACGCACAGGCCAAGCGGATTCGCGAGGGCGTTGAAATCATTGTGGCCTGCCCCGGCCGCCTGCTCGATCTTGTCAATGATGGGTCCATTGACCTGAAAATGGTTGAGATTCTCATCCTTGACGAAGCGGACCATATGTTTGACAAGGGCTTTTTGCCCGATATCCGCAAAATCATGAAACAGTTGCCCAGAAAACGGCAGACACTGATCTTTTCAGCAACCATGCCGGCCGAGATCCGTCACCTTGCCGAGGATATCCTTACCAATCCGGAAACCGTGCAGATCGATCATGACCGTCCGGCAACCACTATTACGCACCTGCTTTATCCTGTGGAGCAAAGTTCCAAAACCGCTCTCCTGCGAAAAATTCTGCAGGAAAAACAGCCGACTTCAACCATCGTTTTTACCAGAACCAAGCACAAAGCCAAGACTTTGGCCCTGCAATTGGAAAAAACGGGCTGCAGATCCGTTTCCCTTCAGGGCAACATGTCCCAGCAGAAACGTCAACTTGCTCTTGATGGATTTAAAAGCGGCAAGTATACTATTCTCGTAGCCACCGACATTGCGGCACGCGGTATTGATGTTTCCGGGATTTCCCATGTGATTAATTTCGATGTCCCGAGCACGGCGGAAACCTACACCCATCGCACCGGCCGCACGGGGCGCGCTTCACGCACGGGAACGGCTCTTACCTTTGCCACCAGCGAGGACCGCAAAATGATTTCTCTCATTGAGAACAATCTCGGCAAAAAAATGGACCGGGAGGGGGCCTTTGTTTGTGCCTGTGGCGCGGAAGATGATGTCCGGGAAGAAAAAAGAGAAAGATTTTCACGGGACGTGCCGAGAAGAAAGAAAGCGGCCGCCCCGGTCAGTCGCGGCAAAAGCCGAACCGGCAGGGGGCCTTCCTCTGTTTTCGGCATGAGCAAAACTGCGCAGCGATAACAGTTTTTGTCTGGACACCCAGACTTCTAGTCGAAGTATCAAATGATGCCTCGGCTCTTTAACAAAGAGGTTCCGCCCAGGAACCGAGCACAAAGGAGTGGTACAAGATGGCTGAAGGTACAGTGAAGTGGTTTAACGATTCAAAGGGTTTTGGTTTCATTGAACAGGATGGTGGCAAGGATGTTTTCGTGCATCACTCCGCAATTAAGGCCGATGGCTTCAAATCCCTGCAGGAAGGCGCCCGGGTTTCCTTCGATGTTGTTGACGGGCCCAAAGGTCCCTCTGCCGCAAATGTTGTTCAGAAAAAGTAATTTCTGACCCGCGAATGCAAAAAGCCCCGTTTCACAACGGGGCTTTTTTTTTGCCGGAAATTTTTAATTTTTCACCGGGTTCTTTGGCGCGAACTGAATTCTACTATTGAATCGGTGGGCCTGCCGGGTACAGGAGAAGATTTTCCTGTGCCTCGGTCCCTTCTTCAGTCTGGGGAATTTTTTTGTTTTTGCCGAAGGGCTGTTTCCCCCGTTTTGCGTCTCCCTGACCTGGTTGGGGAGCTTGCCCCGGCCGTGGTGCCGGGGCCGTTATCGCGTTGTCGGAGGGTCGCTCACGACCGGAATTTTGTCTGACCTCTGGTGGTATCGGTTGCCGGCCTCGTTGAGGATGAGTGTTCCAATCCGGACTGCCTTGTCCATGAGGAGCTGGGTCCTGTTTTCCGCCTTGGTTCTCCTCCTGGCGCACACGAGGGGGAAGCGGAGCCGGTTTGCTCTCGGTGATCGGTTTGCCGACAGCCGGAGCAGGTGCCTTTTCCGCTCTTTCCGGAGTTCGCGCCTTGCCGGAAGTCTGTGGCGCAACGACAGGGGTATCCTGTTTTTTTAGTTCAGGGCCTGGTCCTTTCTTCTTGCCGTTTCCCGGTTGATCTCGCAAAGCGTTATCCCGGGTGGGGCTGTCGCCTTGTTTCAGCTGTTGCTGCTTGGAATAATCGGGCTCGCGACGAATTGGTTCGCCGCCGGTGCGCTGTTCTTCCCTGGTTCGTTCTTGCTGCTGTAAGGGCGAAGGCGCCGTCATTTCACGATTTTTGATTGTTTCCTGCTGTTTCCCCGAATCACCGCGTTTCTTTATTTCCTGCCCCTGTTTCGCCTCGTCAAACGGCAGGCCGCGTTCGCGTTTCCATTCCCGGCCGCTCCTTTCGAAGCTCTCGGTTTGAAGCACCCGCAGGTTTCTGTCTTTCACCAGGGGGCGCTCTTGCTGAATCGTTGTCACCTTGGTTTTGCGGATGTATTCGGGCGGGCGTTTTGATTCGTCAATGTTTCGCTGAACCGGGGCATAGGTTTCCTTTGCCGGGCGAATTGTCGGTCGGCCGACATGGGGGACATCCTTGAGAAAAGGGTTTTCCTTCACCTTCAGGTCATGACGCCTGCCATGCAAAAAGGTGTCATGATGGATGACGGTCACCGCGTTTCTTGCCCGCAGATTCCTGTAGGAACGTCTTGGATAGTGTTTATGGACATTGATGTTGATGATGTTTATGCTGGAAGGCCCGTAATCGCCGTACCCGTAGTAGGTATCTCCGGGGGCGAGCGGGACCCAGGCGACATAATTCGGGGTCGAGACCCAGCCGACATAACCGGGACCCCAGTAAACGGCTCCTCGCGGGGGGGGAATCCAGCACCAGCCGATTGACGAAACAAACGACCAGCGTCCATAATGATAGGGGGCCCATCCCCACGGTTCGTAGGAAATCCAGACGTAATCGCCGCCGCGCCAGATCCAGCGGCCCTGGCTGTATGGTGACCAGCCGGAGGACACGGCAAGGGTCGGCGTCCAGACATGGCCGTATTCATTGACGTGCACCCACCTGCCGTACTGGTCGAAATCCGAGGCGTAGGGACTCAGTTCCTCAGGCAGATACTCATCGTTGTACCGGCGGTCGGCAATTTTCCAATCCCGCTCCCTGTTCCATTGTTCCCAGGCACCCTGCCTGCCGATTGGAGCGATGTTGGCATATTTATCACCCAAGGAAAATTCCTGGCCGCTGATCAATTCAGCGTTTCCCTGGCTGCTGTCGATAAAGACCTTGCCGCTTAAAACAGCGATATTCGTTTCACCCGTGCGGTTCACATCGGCCAGGAACTTTGTCCCTTCATAGGCACGCGTCGAAGAAAACGGCGTATCAAGCTGCAGCATGGTGTCCTTGCGGCCGCTGAAGTTGAGATATGCCTGTCCCTCGGACAGATATGCCTGGAGTGAATTGCCGTCGGAGCGCAGGATTTCAAGGGAGCTATAGGCGTTGAGGCGGACAAATGATCCGTTTCTGACCTGGATTTCCGCTTTGCCTCCTTCGGGAATCCAAAGGCGGTCCCCTTCGTAAAGGGGCATGTTGATGGTAACCGGTATCCATTCATTTGTCTCAATATTCCATTGCTGGACATCCCCTTCAATAAGGCTGAGCCGTAATTCGCCGAGATCGGCGGCATGGGAAGCAGCAGGAAGCCCGAGGCTCAACAACCAAAAAAAGACAAGAATACTTGTAAGTGTTTTCATATTGTTCTCCATTATCACCTTAAGACACTGCCGCCGAGCAAAGGTTCGGGGGGGCGGTTTTTTTCATTTTAGCGCAAAAACAGAAAAATCGCTCAAAAAGAGCGCAACGACGGGAATGCGAGTCGATGGGCACAACCGAGGCGATAATGGCGGATGAGCAGAGTGCAGGGAGGCTTCGGCCTGGTGCATGCGCCGGAAACAACGGAATAGATTGCCGTTCCGTCGGCTGTCAGCATGGAATACTCCCCTTTGGCAAACGAGAGAAGCCCCAATAAAGGGAAACCACTTGAGAGTCCGGATGATTTGAGGTGTAGAAGCGGCACGCGGCTTGGTTACGCCGCAAACTCATCCGGTTTTATTTTCTTTATCCGACGGAAACAAAAAAAGCTCACCGCCAGGAAGAGCAGAAAAAAACAAGCCGCACCAAGGATGAAGATTAAAAAGTCGAAAAGAATGGAGACACAGAGGAGCACCTGCCCGGAGTCGGGCTTGACCAGCCCTGCCATAACGGCGAGCAGAGTGCTTTTGCCTGGCCCGGATTTGCCCATGATGCTGACCATTTCCCGTTCCCGTATTTCGAGACTGACATCAGCCAGGATCCGTTGATCCCGGTATGATTTGGTAATATTTCGTAATTCCATCATTTTTTATCCTTTGCGCCGCTTGGTGAAAAAAGGTTTGTAGAAAGCATGCCGTTTTATTGAAATGGTAGCCCGTCAAGATGCCGGTCGTCCCGGGCTCTTGTCAGGCAATCCAGCGTTTCCGGATGTTGCGCAGACTAATTAGGAAAAGTGCGGAGCAGAAAATAAACAGCATGCCGAAATCCAGCGGCATCGGCATCCGGCTTCCGCCGCCGACAAAGCCGCCGTGCAGAATGTCGGCACCGTAGGTCAAGGGAAGCACGTACGACAGGGGCCGCAAAAATACCGGCAGCTGCGAGATGGGAAAAAAGAGCCCGCAGAGAAAGATCATGGGAAAACGGAAAAAATTGGAAAAGGTCTGAGCTTCGAAAACCTCGTTCACCGACACCGCAATAAACAAGCCCTGAAAGGTTGAGGTGAAGGCGATCAAGATGATAGCTGGAACAACCGTATCCCAGGCCACCTGTGACAGATCAGTCAGAAAGAGCGCCATGACCACCGGCACAAAAGCATTGACCATGCCGAAAAAAATCGCCCCTGCCGTCTTGGCCAGCATCAGCAGCTCAAGGGAAATGGGGGCGAGCAGCAGCCGTTCAAAAGAGCGATTTTTCTTCTCGAAAGTTACTGTGACGGCCAGCATGGAAGTGGTGCCGAACAGAATGGAAATTGCCACCACGCCGGGCAGCAGTGACAGCACGTTTTCGACTTCCCCGCCGGATTTGATGAAAAACATGCCGGTCCAGGCCAGTGGAAAGATCAGCCCCCAGCTGATGTTCGGCGGCTTCAGATAATAGGCCCGCATATCCTTGAGCACAATGTTCCAGAAAGCGATCCACCGTTTCATGCCGCGCCTCCTTTTTTTGCATTTTCCTTTTCCTGCACCAGGGAGGAGGCGCCGAGTCCGGTCACCTGCACAAAGACATCTTCCAGCGACGGACGAACCTTGCGGGCCTCAGTCACCTCGCTGCCCCGCTCTTCGATGAACCGCACCAGGGGTCCGATTTTGACCTCTTCCGAAGATTCGACGCGGAACTCGTCCTCGGACAGCGCCTGGCACTGAAGACGGGGAAAGGTTCCAGGGATCGCCTTGCACAGCTCAGTCCCGTCATGGGTCACGGCGAATCGCATCACATGCCGGCCGTCCGTCTGCCGCATCAGCTCTGCCACAGTGTCAATGCGAACAATCCGTCCCTTGACGATAAAGGCAATGCGCCGGCAGAGCCGCTCGGCTTCTTCGATGTAATGGGTAGTCAGGAAGATTGTTGTGCCGGATCGGTTGAGGTCCGCGATCAGTCGGCGCAGTTGCCTGGCGCTCGCCACGTCGATGCCGGTGGTGGGCTCGTCCAGAAAAAGAATGGGCGGTTGATGCATGATGCCGGCGGCGATGGTCAGCTTGCGTTTCATTCCCTTGGAATAGCCGCCGAACTTGCGGTGGGCCGCGTCTTTCAGGCTGAAATGTTCCAGCAGGCTTTTCGCCCTGTCTTCACGTTCCTGCCTGGGCATGCCGTACAATGCCCCGCAGAAGCAAAGATTGTCGTACCCGGAAAGTTCCGGATAGAGGTTGCTTTCATCCGGCACCACGCCCATCAGATGCTGGGCCGCCTTGGGAGACCCGGAACAGTCGATGCCGGCGATACGAATCGAACCCCCATCCGGCCGGGCCAGACCGGTAAGCATGTTGATCGTGGTGGTTTTTCCCGCGCCGTTTGGGCCGAGAAAGCCGAACAGCTCACCCTGGGCCACGGTAAAGTCGACGCCGGCAACGGCCTGCACCTCACCGAATCGCTTGGTCAGCCCTTTCACTTCAATAATAACCTTTTCCTTGTCATGCATGCCTGTTTCTCCGATTGCACCGAAATGGGTCCCTCATTGTCCGCTTTAAAGAGGAGCTTGTGTAAAACACCAAACCCGGCCGGTCTGAATAATCATGAAAACATGAGTCACAATAGTAGATTTTATTGCCTGGCGATATGATTTCGATCATATCGATTTTTCTCATTGTCGGAAATCAAGGGTGAATTTTGATGACGCCGTGCCCCCGGCTGATCTTTCCCTCCTTCTCCAGAGCGGCCAGGGTCCATGCCTGGCCGGCAGAAGATTATGAAGGGGAAAGTCGCTACTCATCGGTATGCAGCACCACGGCGCTGCTATTGAATAAGGCCCAAACCAGGTCTTTTTCCCGTAACCCCAATCGCCTGTTGCTTTCATCGGAAACGACGGAGCAGATTTCAGTTCCGTCGGCTGTCCGGATCACATACTCCGTGGCGACTTTTCCGCTGGTGATTCGTGTGATCACGCCTTGGAACCGGTTTTCGGCGCTGCTTTCCGACGCATTCGCTCCTTTTTGGAGAATAACCCAGGGAGCCTTGACCTCGGCGGCGAACACTTTTCCTTCCTGCAAGGCGAGCCGTTCCAGGCTGTCATTGGTGATCATCGTGGTCACCTGGTGGCCGCCGATGGTAACCAGCCGCACCAGGGATTGGATGTCTCCCTTGCGGATAGTTTGGATCTTTCCCCAGAAAACATTACGGGCGCTGGTGTTGCGCGTTGATTCCCTTTCCAGGAATCGTTTGGTCAGCCGTTGGATTTCCTCCTCGGAAAAGGCGACATAGGAAACGGTACGGTTCGGGGTTGAATGGCCCAGCAGCATCTGCACTGCCGGCAAGGGCATGTTGTTATGCAGCAACTCCACCCCGCGGGACTTGCGAATCATCTCCGGTGCGCCGAGTCGCTTGGGAAACCCGCAATTTTCCGTTCGTTCGTAGAATTTGCGACGGAGAAAGCCGGGATCAACGGCGAAAAAATTTGTATGCGACGAGACACGCGCATCGTCCAGCAGTGTTTCGATTTCACCGGCAAGGGCTTCCGAAAGCTGAACTTTCCGTGTGTCCCGGTCAGTGGGTGTTTGCGTTTTGCCGTAAATCACCAGGTGACGGTTCGGGTCGATATCCCGAAGCGGATCCAGGGAAAGCACCTCGTTCAGCTTTGCCCCGGTGTAACGGATCAGCAAGAATATCAGCAAAACACGGCGGCGGGACAATCGCACATCCCGGCGCGTGGTATCTTCGGCCCAGTCGCGGAATGACTGTTCCAGGCGGGTCAGTTGATCCGTGTTAAGGCATCGGCTTTCATCGGGAACGTCAACTATGCGCCCGTGCTGGGCGCGCTCCATTTGCGCAACACGTGGAATCTCCTTGCCGTTGTTTGTCTGTTTCATTTTTTTGAGAAAGGCTGCCCGGTTTTTTTTGAAAAAACTGTGATTACATCCTGTTGTCACACATTTATGCGTTCTGGATGGAAGCATAAATCGCTTGACATTCGCAGGGATTCATAATACCAACACGAATATATATGTATTCGTGACTGTTTCGTCAAGCAGATATCCAGGAGGTGGGGGATGTTTTTTCAAACCGCGGGAATAGAGGTTTCTCCTTGGATTCCTCCTTTGGTCGCCTTTGTCATTTCCTTCTTCACCTCCATGGGCGGCGTGTCCGGCGCTTTTCTGCTGCTGCCTTTCCAGATGTCCTTTCTCGGTTATACCAACCCCTCGGTCAGCGCCACCAACCAACTGTTCAATATCGTGGCCATCCCCAGCGGAGTCTATCGTTACTGCAAGGAGGGCCGCATGGTGTGGCCGCTCACCTGGGTTGTCATTGCCGGCACCCTGCCCGGGGTTTTTATCGGGGCTGTCGTGCGCGTCGCCTATTTGCCGAACCCGAAGCATTTCAAACTGTTTGCCGCGGCGGTCCTGCTTTATATCGGACTGAAGATGGTGCGTGACCTTCTGAAAAAAGATGTGGGCGGCAGCGGTAAATCAAGCAGTGAAAAGCGGTTTCAGGAGATGGTTCGAAGGAGCCGGACGCAGGGGTGCGATCGGCAAACAGCCGACACTTCTCTTTTGCCCGCGGTCAAGGTCACCCATTTCAACTTGAAACGTCTCGGATACACATTTTATGACGAGGCCTTTGATGTCTCGTTCTGGGGCATTTTCTCACTCAGCTTCGTGGTCGGCATCGTCGGCGGCATTTACGGCATCGGCGGCGGCTCCATCATCGCTCCGTTTTTCGTCACCTTCTTCGGGTTGCCCGTCTATACCGTGGCCGGAGCCGCCCTGATGGGAACCTTTGTTACCTCGGTGGCCGGAGTGGCTTTCTACCAGGCCATTGCACCCTTATATCCGAACGTTTCAGTGGCGCCGGACTGGTTATTGGGCGTCTTGTTCGGGCTCGGCGGAACAATGGGCATGTATCTCGGCGCACGCTGCCAGAAATTCGTGCCGGCCAGGGGTATCAAGGGGATGCTGGCCGCTGTTATCATTTTCACCGCAACAAAGTATGTCCTGGAGTTTTTCGGATAGGAGAGGTGGCCCGGTTTGTTTGGATAATTCCATTTGCGCCATATCATTGTCCAGGTGCATTTAGTAATAACGCTTCCTGTTCCAGGCCAACTCCCCAACGGTCCATCAGCTGCACGATAAAACAAACGTGAGGATCATCGTTTTTTCTCAGTCTTGCGAGAATGGCGGCATTGCCGACGAGGAGATCTTTCTTGCCGTATCGAAATAATAACGTTTCAAAATCCGACGGGATGTATATTTCTGTTCGCCCTGGACAAGCTGCTTTTAAACGCAAAAACTCATCCAATCCGACAGGATCGTAGTCCCCGCAATGTATGATCCGGGCATTTTGCATTGCCGGGGAGGCCAGCCAGTTTAAAACTTTACTGTTCAGACGGCCCTGGGCGTAAATAGCAAGGTCAGCCGCAATTTCAAGTTTTTCGAAATTCCAGAAAACTTCAAGATTTTCCACAAAGGCAACAATGCCGGAAAATTCCCATAGTGTTTCGCCGTCGAGCCGGAGAGCGGCAACACCCGATATTTCTGACCATTCGGCAACCGGCAGAACCCGATTTCCGATGTGGAGGACACTGTTATTAAATCCACGCAACAAAACAGCAACCGGTTGACCCTCCCGTGCTTTTTTGGAATCCCGCAGTTCGGCGACAGCTTTCCCGCGGGATGATAATTTCGTAGTAATTCCTTGCAGGCCGGAGGGATATGCTCCGGCGATAAAGGATTCAAGGGCGTTTACATCATGTAAAACTATACGTCTCCCCGCTCCGCTGCGTGCTGCCCGCAAAACTCCCGCATCATACAAACTTTGCAGGCGGACTCGGTCGCGAACGCCCAATCGGCTCTCTGCGAGATATCCTTGTGCCAGCAGCAGCATAAGTTTTCCTGCAAGGGAATCAACCGCCATTTTCATTTTTCCTTTCGATGCGCACCAAGGCGGTTTTCGGATCGAGCATGATTCGGCCCTTTTTTTCACGCAGAAAATAAAGCGAATCAGCAGCTTCCATCGCCTCGGGGCTTGCCAGTACCGCGACAAATCCCATTTTCCGCGCTTCTTGAACGATTGCAGCCAGATTTTCCCGGTCAAGGCTGGAGGCTTCATCAAGATAGAAAGGTATGGCAACCTCCTTGTCTCCCAGAAGGCCTTTGAGGAGCAGCAGGTTAATGAGGACCTTGATTGTAATCGTCGTGCCGTTTGATTCAATGGAATCAAGATGGCCGTAACGTCGGATGTGTCCATCAACGCTGGTCACTTCGAAATGCAGGTCAAAAAGATCGGCAAGTTCCACGCGCTGGTGCTTCTTGAGGAGATCACCCAGCCGGCTGTGTGCGTCGCTGACTGCCGCTTTGTCCGCGAATAAGGGCGAAACTTCCGCATCGACCATGGTTTTAATTCTTTTGGTCCATTCAGGGTGCTCACGCAAGATGAGCCGCAGCCGTGCCAGGTTGGAAATGGAAATACGGCCCAGTCGACGATTGAGTTCATCTATCCGCGTGATAAGCGTTTGCAGGTCGCGGCTCAGGCCTTTGAAGGAACTCTGGAGACCAGCAATCAGGCTTTTCCAGAGTTCCTGGACAGCATTTTCCCGTTCCGTAATGGCCTCGATTTCGGCTCGAAGATTAGTCAATGTGGCGGATTCGTCTTCTCCAAGATACTTATCATAAGTGCGTTGATTAATACCTTGAAAATATTCGCTGAAGCGTTGCGAGATTTCGTTTTGCTCTCTGCTTTTTTGTTCGTACATCTCAAAAAGCGATTCGATGTCCCGGTCTTCCCGGGTGAAAGATTCGAGGGGCCATGACGAATCCGGTTTATATAGTTTCCTGAGCCTTTGCACAAGAGTGTCGCGCTTTGCTTCGATTGTTTTCAAGCTTTGGTTAAGGGAGCGCTCTTCATCTCTCAGGGACGATTGTCGATCCTTGAGCTGCTTCATTTTTCCATTCAGTTCTTCCAACTGATTTTTGAGAGAACATAGGGTTTGATTGTTCTTTTCGAATTCAGGAAGATCTTTCCTGTGGTTTCTATAACGGCTCAGTCGACCGGCTACTTCCTGCCATTCTTTTTGCAGTTCTTGTTTTTTCCTTTTTGCCGGCTCAACATTTTCCGCGGCGTCATAAAACATTTGCTCTCTGGCAAGAGCCTTTTTCTGCTCCTCAATGCGTGTATCGAGTATATCGGCATCACGATACGGAGATAAATCAGGCGGATTCAGGGAAGAGAGAACAAGGCGGATCCGGTCGTCTTGATATACACCGTCCCGTACGTGTCCAAGGACATGTTCCAAGGAATTCTTGATTTTTTGTTCATTACGGAATTCCATTTCATCTTCACCTTGGGTTAACCCTAATAAATCCGGGTTGATCAGTCTGAAAGCATTTTGTATATCTTCTTCGGGAAGCATTCGGAGGATCGTGGTGGCGGCAAGATGCGAAAACTGGTCACGCTGTTTTTCAAGACCTGCCAATTCTCCCTTCATTCTGGATATCCTGGCTTGCATTCGGGGAAGGGAAATGTCGGATGCCTGCCCGAGAGATGCATCCATCTGCCCCATCTCCATTTCCAGCAGATTGCACTTGGATACTTCAAAATCGACCAGGTAATTTTGAAATTCTTGTGCTTCCTTTTGATGTCGTTCAATTGCGCCCAGGATTTTCCCAATGGACTGGTTAATTTCTTGCTGTTCCTTGTCGCCTTTTTCGATATTTTCGATAACCGATTGTTTTTCGCCGCTGAGTTGGTCGAGGCGGTCTTTGATTTTCTTTTCCTGCCGGGAAAATTCATCCTCTTTCAGAGAATGGGAGCGAGTAATTTCTTTCCAGAGACCTGGAAGCAAACGGCGTAAGCTGTCACGCGTTAAAGCAAGTTCAAGGACACGCCGTACGTCCTCGGCAATTGTGCGCAGTTCCTGCAACTCCTTGGCTTCCCGGCAGACCTTGCCGTACTGACTTGAATAACCAGCGTCCAGGTCGATGGACCGCTGTTGGAAATCACCCTGGTTAATTTCCAGAAGAAATTCTTTCAGTTCATTCTGGCGCAGATGGGCAAGTCGCAGCAGATTTCCAAACGCGGCGCGGAACCGTTCATAGTGATCGCGTTGCCGGATCGGCACTAATCCAAGGTTAACCCCTCGGTTCTCCCCCAATCCGGTGAGTGCGGCCCGCAAATGTCGCGGTTCGAGCAAACGAAAATCCTTGACAGCGAGACGGGATCGTATTTCATCCGAAGGGCGGACGCATCGCGCATCGTCAAGATAATCGGCGGGATCATACATTCCCTGATAGGAAAAACGTTGAAATTCATAACCGCGGATGGGTCCCAGTCCTTGGACGCCGACTACCTGGTAACCGGTCCGTGTCAAACATTCGAACAGTATGTAACTGTTCTGATCGGGAAAGTAGTATTTTCTCGTTTCGGACATTTCCCGTGAAAAGTGCATGCTGCGCTGATCGTCGATGTAAAGAAACTGGAGAACGGCAATCAGTGAAGTTTTGCCGACGTTGTTGGGACCGATCAAATGCAGTGGACTGATTAATTCGATCTCTCCATAGTCGTATTTGCCGGAGCGCAAGAGTATCAGTCTTGATGGACCAACGATGTTCATGTCGTTTGCTCCTCGGTCTGCGGAACCTCATGCTGTTTCAGCACTTCCAGGCAGAGGTCAAAGAAGCGATATGCCGGCGCTCGGAAACGAAAAGTGTTATCGCTGAGGCGTTGGCAAAAGCCGAAACGATCCAGTTGGCGCACGATGCCGAGCAGGCCGTCCCCATCGACGACACCGGATTCTTTAAGGTAGGTTCGAAAACGAGCCGCCTTGAGATGAGGCAGATCCGGGATTGAAAAAGTCTGAGTCATGAGCGTGTCGACAATCGGATTGCCGTGATCGGCAAGAGACTCGATGAGGATGAAAACGAACAACGCCATGCGGGAGGCTTGCGGACTCAGACTGTCTTTGCCCCGGAAATAAAAAAAATCCCGAGGATGAACTTCCAGTCGGAAACCAAGATGCTTAAAAAGATCTTGAAAGGCATCCAGATTCTCCCGCAGGGACAAATAGATCCCGCCGTCTTCGGCGCACAGGTGTCGCCCCCGTCGCAGGTTATCGAAAATTTCATTCAGGTGGGGCAGGGCAAATGGACTATTCCGGCTCATAGGCGTTTTTCTATTCGAAGGGGACGGGCGACCAGGAAAATATCGGGGAGCGCGTATCGTCGCTCCTCCTCGGCAAAATGCATTTTCCCCGGATCGCCAAGATAAATACGACCGTAAGCTCTCACTAGTTCGCCAACGGTTGCTTCCGGATATTGTTCCAACAACCAGGTAAAAAGGTCGGGAATCGGCAGAGATGACTCCAGACGATAAAACAATTCCGACGGCATAATAAACTCATGAAGCGGTGTCTCATCCGCACCGGGAAGAGGTTCAGGAGCGGTTGGTTCGTATCCGTGCACCCCATGAAAAAACGCCTCCAAGGAGGTATCAGAAAAAGTTCCTTCGATCCGCCAAGTCGGAATGGCAATCAATGCATCAAGTTGCAGGCTTGCAAGTCCCGCACGGTCGATCCTTTCCAGGGCAAGAGATGCCCCACGCACCAACTCGCTGTCCCGCTTGAGTGATACATAGAGGGGTTCCACCTCTCGCATCGATTCATAAAAATCTTCGGCGACTTCCCGGCGCAATCGCAGTAACCGCGCCCGGCAGCGGGAAAATTCACGCGAAAGTGCTCCGTCGAGGATAAAAGTTTTCCCGTTCATTATAAAACTGCGCTCTATGTCATCAAGGCTCGCATCCATCGCTTTTTTCACATCGATTAAGTCGCGTAGCGGCTCTAGATAACGGTTCCAGAGCCGATTGATGATTTCAAAACGCTCCCGGATACTGCGTTGACCCCGGTTGGATTTAAGCTTGAGAACCTCGGCAATAATTGCCTCGCGATTTGCGTGGGAATCCTGGCGGATGCGCTCGACCACCAGTGAAATGTCGGCGAGCGCCCTCGCTGCCTGGTTGTTCAACTTCTGGAGAGCGGCACCGTCAAGTTCGCTGCGCAGGTCTTCCAGGTCGCTCAGATATCCTTGGATGACTTTGGCGGAGGTCAGGCGGTGTTCGCGGAGAAGAAATGACAAAAGAGCACGAATGGGGGCGGTGAGTTCGAAAGTGGCGGTTGCATCGGGAATCGGCTCGATAATCCCGAAGGATGCAAGTTGATTGATGGTCGTTGCGGAACCGGGATCGCCTTCGGAGCGGGAGGCCTCAATCAAATCCCGCAGGTCCGCTTCCGTCAGCCCAGTGCCGCGGTAGAAAAGATCGATCAACAGTGAATAGTGTCGATCAGCAAAACGGAAGAAACTTTGTGGATTTGTGGCCATGTTGTTGATTTTAGTTGGAGTTTTCTTTGTATCCGTGGATCTTTGGGCAATATCAGCCCTGTTTTCTGTACAGAGAGAACATAGAATCCCGCCATAGCTGCACCGATTGATCAGCTTCCATACTTTTCTCCGAACCAATTACTGCCACCGCACCTTTCCACCCCTTCCGCTGAACCGTGACAGTGAACAGGCACCCACTTCAGTGTGGTATGGCCGGACGGCCTGTTACCCAGGAGGAGCAGATCACGGCATTTGCTGTTGTTAATGGAGGCGTGCTGTTCCACATACTGCCGGATCAGGGCCGGCGACTGCACTTTGTAAATGGCTTTGGATCTGGTGTATACGCCTTTTCCGAGAAGTTCAGCCGCCACTGTCCGAGAAAGATGATACGTCACTCCGCTTTTCTTCCCTCTCCGTTCCAGCCAGGGATTCGCCCGGTGGCAAAACTGACCCATTCTGTCCCTGACCTGCGGAATGAGTATAGACGGCGGCCGCCTTGTAGTCACATTGCTGCAAATGATACTCTGCCTTGGCCAGCAGGTCCTGGTTGTCGAAAATGATGGGAATTTCTGTCCCGTCCGCGCAGGATTGCGCGTAAAATTCCATGGTTTTCCAGCCGGTCTGTCGTTCCAGGAAGCCGCGAGCGTGTTCGAACCAGGGTTTGTCGTAGGTGGTGATGAAAACCTGGTAGTCGGGAAACTCGTTTTCAAGAATGGAGAGTAGCGGCAGCCGGTTGGCGATATCGAGTCCGATAAAGATGTCATCAAGAAACAGCACTTTGCAGGGTATGCCCTGGACATGCCGCTTGATCATGCCCAGATAAATGGAAATGGCAATGGCCGACAGACGTGCCTCATTGAGAAACAGGTGGGGCTTGTCAATGGGTTTACCGGCATAGTAGAGTTCAACGTGCACCTGATCGCCTTCCATCCCGAGGTAATCGCTGGACGGACGCACCTGGGCAAAACGCAACTTCAAGGTCAGGTTGTGGCTGAAGTAGTCGAGAAACGGCTGGGCATGTTTCAGGATGTATTCCGGGCTTTCCTGCTTGAACAGTTCACCAAAAGCCTCGTTGAAGGCCTTGATGGCGGCATTCATATCCGCCTTCTTCTTGGGAGTTTGATATTCCTTGCCGGTGGGGCGGGAGAGGGTATCTTCCACCGCCGCCCAGAGTTCACCCAACTCCTTGCCGCCGGTCAACGAGTATTTGAAGTGTTTGAGAACCCCATTAACCAATAGATCGAAGAGATTGATCTCCTCGTCCTTTTTCAGATGATGAATGGCGAGCAGGTGTTTGTAGGTAAGAAAGCTCTTGAGTTTATTGCCGTCGCGGATGCTGGTGTCTCCCGCCTCCCGTGCATCGTTCGTGGCGCTGTCCCAGCGATAATGCTTGCCTTCCTTCCCGATCGGGACAAAAATATTTTCCAATCCGGCAATATCAATATCCTCGATGGCGGATTGAAAAAAATCCTTGAGGGCGTAATAAAGCGAGCTTTTACCATTGCCGTTCTCACCGTAAATGAACAGGTTCTTGCCACCCACGTTGATCTTATGGCTGCCAAGAAAGGCCTTGTAGTCGGTTATTTCGATGGTTTGAATTTTCATTTTGGGAAACCAAGGCAGTTAAACATCAAATACCCATCAATCAAAAATATGAAGCTAACATACTGTAAAAACGTAGTTTTCTAAAAATAGAGCGCTCAAAAAACCGCGATTATCAAATACCCATCAATTAAGTAATCGTTTCTTTTGCCAGTGCTTACAAAAGACGACCGACTGGATCGATTGACTGGGTCGGCGAGTGGGTCGGTGAAATGGCTCAAGGGTTGTTCTGTTCTTCAACAATCTTACCTTCCTTCAAGACTGCCACACCGGACCCAACTCGTCTGGCCTTTTCACGGGCCTTTTGCGCGGCGCGCTTCATGGCAATTTCAGTATTGATGAAATCAGGATCGCGTTTGCCTTCTTTCTGTTCCCGGCCAATATCTTTGGCGCTCATAAGTTCACTCTATCTGCGTCTTCTTCTCTTGATGCCACAAAGAGCCAAGATATCAAGCTCTATGCCTCTTCTCCTTTTCTACGGTAAGGCGCCAAAGTCTTAATGTCCTGTTCCAGCTCCTTAAGACTCTCTTCATGCTGGATGCGCCGCTGCGATTCCCGGAACTTGTCATACTCCAGAGCGGCTTTTTCCTGGGCCAACTGGTGGCTGATTTTACCCGCATGGGTGAGCAACTCCCGGCCATTGAGCTGAATGATGGCATCCAACCGCTGAATCCAGTCTGCCATATGCATGGGAGTTCTCTGCTGAGCCATGGTTTCGGCGAAGGCCAGGTATTGTTCCACTAGCAGGCCGAGCAACTTCATTTCATCCTCGGCAAGGTAGTTCTTGGCGATGCTCACATCGCTTTTGCGCACTGCCAGATCACCCTTCTTGTCAAACGATTGCATCCCCATCAGGGGCAGCGCGGCGTTCGCCCGGCGATACACTAGTTCCGCCGCTGTTTGCCGGCTGATGGCCCAGAGCAGCTTGTTCTGAACGACCTTGAAAAACTCAACGGTCTTTTCGTCCTTGGGGTCGTAGTCAATGCTGGTGGTATAGATATCCTTAATTTTCTGATAGAAAAAGCGCTCGGAAAGGCGGATTTCGCGGATGCGTTCCTGCAGCTCCGTGAAATAGGCCATTGAGTTGCCCGTTTTGAATCGTTCATCGTTCAGAGCAAACCCCTTGACGATGTATTCTTTCAGCCGCTGGGTGGCCCAAATGCGGAACTGGGTGCCTTGGTGGGACCTGACCCGGTATCCGACGGAGATGATCACGTCCAGGTTGTAAAATTGAACATCTCTGGACTGGGTTTTGTCCGGCATGGCGCCATGTCGAGTGGTTGTCCGGAAATTCCGGACAACCACTTGCTCGTCCAATTCGCCTTCATTAAAAACATTGCGGATATGTTCGGAAATCGTCTTCTTGCTTTTCCCGAACAGCTCGGCCATGTGGTCCTGGCTCAGCCAGACCGTCTCGTCTTCCAGCCGGACATCGATTTTGATTTTGCCGTCGGCGGCCCGGTAAATAAGAATTTCAGAATTAGTCATCGTTTCAGGGCCTCGCGGATGGTCTTGACCACCTCGACGCTGTCGAGCGTCTCCAGGTGATTGCGCACCGGGTGTCGGGGGTCGTAGAGGCGGTCGAACTCGGCCTGGATGACGGCGAGTTTTTTCTCAGTGCTCTGGGTATCGGTGATGGGGGGCAGTTCGCCGAGATGGGGGAGGATCTCCTTGCCTGCCGCCTTGATTTCGTCCGGGAAGTAGAGTTCGTAGACCAGGCCGTCGATGAGCTGTTCGAAATAGGCGGCTTGGAGTTTGAGATCCTTAGCGGTTGTCTGCAAGGCATAATTTGCCAGAGTTTCAAACGGTTTTCTTCTCACGCATTCCAACATGGGAACCGGCAGCTTTTCAACAAACATCGGCTTGTATTCAAAATAACCACCGTTGCGGGTGACCCCCAAGGTGCGAATGTAATAATCACCCACAGTGGAATTTAAAATTGCCAATAAATAGAGCCGATTCTTACCACTGATTAAATTACTAGTACATTGTATATGTTAAAGTTTCGGATAAAGCCGTTTTAGTTTTATTCGCGCATCATCTGTTCTAAACTGCCAATCAACCTTAGTCTGGCGGTTATTTCGATCAATGTTCCATGCCGCCACTTCAGCTCGCATCTTCTCGATACAATCAATCCGGCCTGCAAGGCATTGCCGCTTCAATACACTGAGTTCAATCTCTGCTATGTTCAGCCAACTCCCGTGTTTCGGGGTGTAGTGTATTTCAAGACGTTCCGCCAAGCCCCTGGCTTCTTCAGGTGGGAAAGCCGCATAGAGCGAGGCCGTGTCGTGTGTATTGAGGTTGTCCATGACCAAAACTACTTTCTTGGCATCGGCATAACGCTCTTCAAGCATCTCTTTGATGAAATGGGCCCAATCAATCCGTGTCCGCTGTTCAGTAATTTTTACCTTGCGCTTTCCCCCAAGCGGTTCTACCTCAAGTAATATGCTTGCGACCCCATTGCGAACATATTCATCATCCATCAGAACAGGATGGCCAGGGGCTGCCGGAATAGGCTCATGCACCTCCCCGATTAACTGTACACTCGATTCATCCATGCACACAACCGGGAATTCTTGACTATACGGACGCGCATAAACTTCGAGTATATCTTCCATTGCCGCTACAAAACTGGCGTTTTGATCCGGCGGTATCTTCCAGTATTTGCTTTGGTGAGGCTTAAGTTCATTTTTTTTAAAGTGTTACATACCGTCATCGGAGAAACACTCGTTACCATCTTCAGCTCGACCATTTTCTCAGCCAACAGACGTACTGTCCATCGATTTTTACCTTCTGGAGCATCCGAACATGCCAAAGCCAAAAGATGTGCTTCAAATTCTCCTCCGAATTGAATTTCTCGCGGAGGGGTCTCGCGCTCCTTACGTTCAAGGGCGGCAGAAAGACCTTCTTCAACAAATCGTTTCTTTAAGTGTTCTAAACTCCGCGTCGTTGTCCCTAAAGCTTCTGCGACCTGAGTGACAACCCACTTCGGTCCATGTTCCCCCGCATCAAGCAGAAGTAATGCTCGAGCATACAGTACGGTGCGGGCTGCCCTTTTCCCTTTAGTTGAAATAGCCTCCAAATCTTCCCGTTCCTCTTTTGTTAATGTCACTCTGTATCTTGGTGCCATGTCGTCCTCCTTGTATTTTGAAGACGACTATAACAAATATCACGCAAAAATACGAAAACTTAAATTTTACATTGTAATAGGGCGGATTGCCGATCACCACGTCGAAGCCGCCCTTCTCCTTGAAGACCTCGGAGAAGTTGAGCTTCCAGAGGAAGAAGGGTTTCTCGCCGCTCTGTCTTATATCTTGCAGTTTGTCCAGCAGGTCCTGCTGTTTTCTTTCCGTCAAAGTCGCTTCAATCAGCTCCCATTCCAATTCGCTGATGCTCTGCCGTATCTCCTGCTTTTTCGCGGGGGAGCTGGCGGCAAAAAAATCCTGGTGGAGCTGTTCGAGTTGCCCGGCCTTTCTTTTCGCCTCACTCTTCACATCTTGCCAAGGGATTCCACCCGGGCCGGTACCCGGAAATCATGAAGACTCTCTTCCCAGTAGTTTTTGAGCACCGGCGGACAGATCACCAGGATACGCCCCTTGATCTGCTGCAACAGCTGGGCGGTGATGAATGTCTTTCCCAGTCCGACCACATCAGCAAGAAAGACGCCGTTATGTTCGTTCAGCTTTTTGATGGCCTGCAAGACAGCCTGCTGCTGGTACTGAAGGGGCATAAAGCCCTCGGGCAGGAAGATTTCAATATCGTCTTGCAAGTTGATATCTTCCTGCATGTATTCGTAAATCAGTTTCAAATAGAGCTCATAAGGGGTTATTGAGTCATTGAGCCAGGTTTTATTCTGCACGGCGTCGATAAAATCCTGGGATATATCCACAGATTGCTGCCAGAGTTCTTCGAACTGATGGAGAGCAAATTCCACATCGCGGCGTTGGCGCAGTTCGACATTAAACTCCCGATTGGCAACGAGTCCGGCATAGGAAAAATTGCTCGACCCGGTGATGACAAAGCCATAATCTCGGTCCTCGGGCGCGAAACGGCCGATATACACTTTGGCGTGAATATTTTTGGAGGGGAAGGCGCGAATTTCAAGTTTTCTGCCGTTGCCGCCTTCTTTTTTATCGGCATCAGGGACAAAACATTCCGCCTGGAGAAATTGAATGAATTTGTTCAGGCCCTGCTCCAGCCTGGCATCTGTTTCCTCGGAAACTTCTATTTCTTTGATGAGCGTATCCTGAAACAGGTTTTTGGTGTCTTTATGTGACTCAAAGTCAAGCACGGCTTGCGCTCGGAAGGCATCCACGGCGCGATATGATTCGTCATCTATGCCCAGGCCAACAAGAATACGCGTTTTGCCAATGGGTTCCAGACTGTCGCAGAGCTGGTAAAACCCGCTGGCGCGAAAATATCCGACCAGCACGTCGAACAGTCGGGTGTCGGCAAGGGTCGCCTTGAACCGGTCCAGGAGGGTCTGGTTCCGGTCGTTGGTGAAAAAGGTGAGATCAGTCTGCTGGTTGCTCATCAAGATATTGCCTTACTCTTCCAAAAAGAAATCCGAATCAATTTTTTTAATTTCGTAGACATCCACAATGGAAACTCCCAAGTTGTGGTCGATCATTAAATCAACGAGCCTGCCGCCATCGATTAATACCACTTTGGGGTCGATAGTGGAGACATACTGCTCGGCATCCTTGGTGAAGGTTCCTGTGGTGATGAACACGCCTTTCTTGGCCCGTTGGCCGTGCAGGGCGCCGACAAATTTCTGGGCTTCGGGGCGTCCTACCGAACCTTTCCATCTCTTAGCCTGGATGTAAATAAAATCAAGACCGAGCTTATCTTCCTTGATGATGCCGTCAATTCCCTCATCGCCGCTTCGGCCCAAGGCTTGGCCGGCATCTTTTATGGAGCCACCATAACCCATTTTGACCAGGAGTTTAACCACCAAATGTTCAAAGAATTCCGGCGAATTATTGGAAATATGGGTAAGAAGCTCGCCGGCCAGGCTGCGGTGGAGTTCCTGGTAGGCGCTTTCAAAAGTTTCTTCCGGGGTCGCTGTCCGTTCCTCATCTCCGGCGTTTTCATTACCTTTTTCTTGTTTGCTGCTTGACGTGTGGAAGTCGACAAACTCGTGGAACTGCTTCAAGTGCTTGACCCGAAGATCGTCAGGGTTTGATTTTAGTAAATCGTGGCCCCGTTGGGTGATGCGGAAAATGCCGCGTTTCGGGCTTTCAAGGAGAAGCGCCTTGGCAAGATAGACTTTTGCCCAGGCCACCCTGTTTTTAAAGGTGGTCTGTTTACCGCTGGGCAGCATCTCTTTCAGATCGTCTTCGCTCAGTTTGAAATGTTTCGCCATGACGGCATGGGCTTCTTTGGCGCTGTGCGCTTTCCCATCCGAGCAGAATTTCAAGAGGGGCAGGAAGAAGGATTGAAAATCAGGTACGGACAATGTTTTTCTCCTTGTTTTCAGCTTATTGGGAAAAGATTTGTTTTGCTGCTTCTGCATCCATCTGTTTTAAAAAATGTTTGCCCAACTTTCCCGCCGACAGCCTCAAAAGCCTTTCCCGGTTTCCGGCGAATAACGGTGACAAAGCCGTCGGTCAACTTGAATTCCGGTTCCGGCAGACCTGCCTCGCAGCAGCGCTCGATCATGTCGTGGCGTTGAATATGCCCTTTATAACCCCTTCTTTATCATTCCAACACCTCCCAATGCCCCCGCGTGCGACCCATTCGTTTCAGTACCCCTTTTCCCTTAAGGATATCCAGTTGTTTTTGTACTGCCGATTCATTGATTCCCAGCGTGCTTGCGATAGCCCGGTAACTGATTTTCCTGTCGTTCTTAATGAGTCCCAGTATTTCTCTTTGTCGATCCGTCAGTTCGATTGCACCACCTATTGCACCACCCTCCATAATTTCTTCTTTTTCCAGGACTAACGCATCCTGATCCATCGGGAAAACCGTCCGGATGAATCGGGAAGAAAAGATGTACGCGTCACGGGAATAAGGCTTGAGAATCCGGGGCATGCCGGAGCCGAGGCATCCACCATGTCCAGATCCTTGAACACTCGCATCAGCGTCTTGTTGCGGGGTATGGAATACCCGGCAAAGAAGTCCTCCCGTTCTTCCCCAGGGTGAATATAACCCGCGGAGGTCATTTCCAGACGGTCGGCGAATATTTCGAATTTGGGGACCAGTTCGGTGGTGTAATCATTGTGGATAATGGTATTGATGACTGCCTCGCGCAGGGCGACCCGGTTCCAGAGGTTGCGGTTTATCCGTTCTCTCGGCGTTATTTTGGTGATGGTTCGATTTTCAATGCCTTCAAGCCGGGCCAGCACCTGCTTGCAGGTCTTGACGAGACAGCAGAAGCCGTAATCCTTTTCGGACATTTCGTACTTTTTGAGGTAATAGGGCTTTTCAGAACCACTGGCCACGACAATCTCGACGATGTCCTTACCTTCGTGGCTTTCATGGATGACATCGAACAAGCCAAGACAAGATGGCTGGATATTGTTTTTCAGCCGGTCTTTTACTTTGAGTTGTACCTCATCGGCATCTTCCAGGCCGATGATTTTCCCTGCTTTGTCGATACCCGGATAAATAACGCCACCTTCCGCACTGTTCAGGAAGGCGATGACTTCTTTTTCAAGCGAATCGGACAACTCTCGCTTATTTTCAATACGGTTGGACTCAGTCATGGTCGGAATCTTCTTTTTTCCCACACATCATGGAAAGACGCGGCATATTGAAACATGATTTGTTTTCTTTCTCACAGTTCTGTTACTCCTGGCCCTGATGGACAACATCAAATCGGGTTTATAAACCTGGGGGAGCTTTTCGCTTTTCGAAAATCAACATGTTTTTTTATTAACCACGGAATACACGGAAAACACAGAAGATTTTTCTCTCCACATTTTTTTATTCCGCGTCCTTCCGTGTCTTCCGTGGTTCATTTATCCTGATTCAAAATCTGTTTTCCCGTCTCCGTCAGCCGATATTTCTGTTTGCTGCTGGTTGGCTTATTCGGGGTAGTCATTTCAATTAATCCGGTATCAAGCAAAGGCCTGAGAACCTGGTTCCTGAACTTGGCGCGGTCAGAGCGTCGAAGAATCCGCTTTTCGGCATGGGCATTACGCAACATCGAATCTTCCATGAAGTGAATTAAGCCGTTGTATGGAACTAACCCAGCTCTTTGCGAGAATCCAATCGGCATAAGGAGCCGTAAACAAAATATCGGGATTGAACACGTTATTTTCTAACGGCTCCTAAATATCGAGGCGATGATACCGGCTGATCTCTGAAGCTTTTTCTTCGTTCAGCCCCGCCTTTTCGGCAAATATCGGCCATTTGCGCACAGCATCTACAATTTCACCGATAATTTCGCCTGGTCTCGGCAGGCTGATACTCTCTCCAACTGACGTGAGATCGTCCAGTTGGAAATGATCCCGTTTTCCGTTGATACTCATCTGGTGCTGGTTGGTCCAGATGCCTGCGGGGTTATGGGAATAGGTCATATCAAAAGCAGGGGCAAGGTGCCATTTTCCGTCCTGATTCATCAGGAAAGCGATATTTTTGGTATGGTCATCCTGATTGCGGGCAATGACATTGAAAATCATTCTCCGATATTGTTGGGCAGCTTCGGCCTTGCTGAGCCGCAGTCTGCGCATAACGGCAAAGGCCTGCTCGTAACTATAGCTTCCGGCCATATTAAAATCATAGTGGGCTAAGCCGCACAATGATTGCATGTGTATCTTTTTGTTGCCTTGCCGGTCAAAACGTTTGGTGAGAAAATGGGCTCGGCCATGTTCTTCAAGGAGCCGGCATTCCGTCATCTCGATACCTGCCTCCTTGGCCATCAGGTAATAGGCATATTCGATCCGACCGTACCCTTGTGGTTTTCCGAATTCGAGGTCGCTTACTCCGTCGAATTTTACTATCCAGTGGTCATATCCTGCCGGGGCCTTCCCCTGACCGGATATGACATTGCCGTTTCCGTTCATGGCGATGATGGCTTTTGGCCTTGCTCCACCAGCTGAGGTGCCGACGCGCAAGATGTCCATAATAGCCTCATGATCCCCCTTGTCGCCGAAAAAATCGACCTTCAGGGAGCAGCGGCTGTTTGTGATCTCCTGGGCCAGTCTGACCAGCTCAGCAACTTCAATCGGAACCGGATTGTCGAGCTCCTTGTTTACCGGAGGGCTGAATTCCAAGGCCCCCATGCCTCTGCTTCCGGTATAACAGAGACGCTCGACCGGGCTGAAACTGCCGGGGGAGCGTCCGTTTCGAGCCAGCCATGTATCAATAACGGCATTGCCGAATTTATCTGGAAGTGCGTCGGCAAGGAGTCCGGGCAGTCCAAGAAAGGTATTTTGGTTCAATGTCGGAAACGAAAAGAGACCATCACCTTGTCCTGCTTCTGCCAGACTCATGTGGATAGGAGAAATATCAAGCCCCTTTTTGAGAAAACTCGGCTCATACTCAAAAACAGCATAGCCCCTGTCCGCAAGCCAGGAGACCGCAGCGATATTTTCGCCCCATAAGCTGATTATGGCGGTACTGACTTGTTCTACCATTCAGAGCTCTCTTCGGAGGAAACGGTTTTCCGTGTGCCTGACGCTCGTTGCCTCTTTTTGCCTTGTCGCCTGGCCAATTGTAATGGGCTGACCACTTGGTCCTGAATAAACCGGTCCAGTTCATCCAGGGCACCAAGCTCCCGAAGCACGGAAATGAGAGATGAAAGTTTTCCCTTTCCCGACTCCAGGGCCTTGATTACGTTAAGTGAAACTGCCGCCGCTTCGGCAACCTGCTGTTGGGTCAGATTTCTTCGCAGCCGAAGCGATTTTATACGCATTCCTATCTCGGCCTCTATCGCCTTATCTGTCATCTCGTAGTAATTCATAATAGCCCATTAATAGTCCATTGTTGTTTTTTCAGCGAATGAAGAATCTGGATTGAGGCTATTATATAGCCACTATGGCAGGGGAGTCAAGATTTGATATGCTGTAGACTTGAAAAGGGCTTTTAATGATGTTTTAACTGGACAGGAAGAGTGGCGCTGGCCTGAGCCCCTTCTTGCCACTCGGGAGGGAACAAAAAAAGGCAGAGCCAAACGAATGACCCTGCCTGGTGATGTGCCCGATAATGTTGGAGCAGATATTAGGCTTTCTTTCTTCTGCGTGCTCCGATGAGTCCAGCCAATCCCGTTCCCATGAGGAGCATGGTGGCTGGTTCGGGGACGGGGGCAACGTCTCCTGTCAATTTAAGGTCAAAAAATGTTGCCCCACCATGGTCCTCGGCAAGAACCTGAATGATGTTCTGACCGGGAGAAAGGAAGCCAAGTGTAGTTAGATTCAATGTGTACTCCCAGTAAGATGTATAAGCTTCCGCATTCTCTTTCGCTACTTGCTGGCCATTAATGAATACCATGAACCCGTTATCAGAGGCGACATTGAGAATAATTGGTGTTGATAATAACCCATCAATATTAAATGTTTTCTGGAGTGCAATGTCTGTGTTGGCAGTCCAAGTCGTATTGTATGGCAAGGAATAAGGATTTCCAAAAGCAGCTTGCCCGGTGAGCCATGTAGCACTGGACCAATCGAATGAAGAATAATTGGCAGTATTCCAAATGGGCCACAGATCGCTACTTAACACAGAATATTGCCAAGTAGCCCCCTGGTCGACCAAAGTAATAGGTGAGGCATTTGCTGCCCGGTCCATACCAAACATCATTACTCCAATTGCCAACCCTGCCAATAACTTCTTCTTCATCTTTATTCCTCGCTTTAAGGTTTTACTATGATGGTTTTTTGAAAGATATCAAAAACTCTCATTTGCATGAAGCAATTTTTGCGCCATCAAGCGGTTTGGGACATAAGAAACACTAATACAACAACTTGCGATGATTCCGCCCAGAATAATCACACTATGAGTGAGTGTTTTTCCGGATTTCTGGACCGTTTTCCCGGAATTGCTACAAAATAGGACACATCCAGTTTGCGGCCCCATGATCTCAGGCGGCATGCGGCAATGTTTGCATCAAGGGCAGGTGTTCCGCTTGAGATAATCAGCAAGGTGATCCTTCGCCACGCAGATCTTGCGACGACCCAGCAGTATCTTGGGAAAGTAACCGATGTTGAAGCGCACAGGTGGATTGAAAATTTACATGGATGATACGCACACCTACTATGGACATTTCCAAGGTCACCCCCGATTGGTGAAAAAAATTGTATTATCGTATTGTTATCATGGGCAAAGGCCTTTCTGGCATTCCGTCTTCCCTGAGAGTCAATATATCACCGGTCGAAAAAAATGAAAATGTGACCACACCAAGAGGCGAATATGAATCATATGCTCCTGCCATATACGTATATTTTTTGCATTTCCTCCAAGGGTAGTTTATAATCTTACCAGTAAGATTAATAATACGCGGAGGTTCAACATGACTCAAGTCGCAACAACCAAAATGTCATCAAAAGGGCAGGTCGTCATTCCAGAGGATATTCGTAAACGGTTAAATCTCCAGCCAGGAGCACAATTCGTAGTGGTAGGCGATAATGATGTCGTTATTCTGAAGAGCATAACCCCTCCTTCGCTCGAAGAATTCGACACCCTTATTGCTGACGCCAGGAGAAAAGGCAAAAAGGCAGGAGTGAAAAAAACTGATATTGAGGAAGCGATATTGAAAGTTCGAGGAAAAAAATGAAAATCGTCCTCGACACCAATGTGTTCATCTCTGGTATTTTCTTCAGTGGGCCGCCCTTGCAAATTCTGAAAGCATGGCGGGCGAAGAAAGTCCAGATCGTGCTTTCCAAGGAAATCCTCGATGAATATCGTCGGGTCGGCCAGGAGTTGGCAAAAAAATTCCCTTCAGTTGATATCTCGCAAATAATCGAGCTTTTCACAATTCACGCGGAATTTGTGGATACGGAAGGCATATCGGTCACGATCAGTGAAGATCCTGACGACAATATGTTCATCGAATGTGCGATTGCCAGCAAATGCAAACTGATAGTCAGTGGAGACCGGCATTTATTGAGCGTCTCTGGATTCCATGACATTGCGGTATTGAAACCACGCGAATTTGTCGACTCCTACCTGAAGTAGCCCTTCCTCAATCTCGATCCATCAATAGCAATTTTTGGTTCGATGCCGGAGAATCTATGTGCGCCGGAAGAAGGAAAACCGGCATCGTCAATGGGTTCTCCCCTCAAGACTTAGGTTGACCTTTTGTGGATTGGGATAGCTTTACTTTTCAAGCAGGATTCTCGTCGAATATTGCTCTTGATTGCTGGACGATTTCTTCATCCCAAATCGTCAGACCCCAGTTGAGCCCGAAAAATTCGAGAACTTATCTTGACTTTGGGTCTCCGGGGATAGGTGGACTTCCATTGTGTCGTGATGGGGAATAGCTGATCACTCAGGTCATCGGCTTATTGAGCTCCATTTTCCCTTATTCTGTTTTAAATCTTAGCAGCCCGTTGAAAAAACTTAAATTTCGAAAAACAGCGGCCGCAACCGACAGCCGTATGAAAAGTCCGTCATTTTCAAAAAAGACCTCTGCCTGATCAATATTTCGGGCAGTAGCAGGGCAGAAACTGTGGCAAAAATGACAAAAATACCCAAAATAAGGCGACACAGGGCATCGGCCATCCCTTTTGGGGTACCATGTCCGAAGATTTCCCGCATGAGAAGTCCCAAATTGTAGGCAGCGGCATGAATCAGGTAGCGTTTACTGACATTTTCCAGACCGCGAAGCGTCATCCGGGCAAGATTGCCACCTCGCTTGAGCATGGCAAAACTTCGTTCCACAATCTCGGAACGCCGACGGGACAACTGTTTTCCGTGGTCTCCCCGAGTGCGGCGGCGATTGCCGTGAAATTCCCGGCAGGCCTCTTTGTCGCCATGCCAACTTCGTCTCTGTTCGCTCTGCCGCTCCGGAATGTAGGTGGTGATCCCTTTGTCGGCATTGAGTTTCCTGATCAACTCCGCCTTGTGGTATCCTTTGTCGGTAACCACGCACAGCAGTTCCGGCGCTTCGTCACCGAGAACGGCAAGGTTCTCCTCGACTTGTTCCAGCGTCTCCTCGATGCTTGCCGTATCGCCCTGATCAGCCGGATGCACCACGACGCCCAGCATGGCCCCGGTGGCAAGATCGACCGCATGTTCCGCCTTGTAGGCAAGATGGGTCGTGCCATTCTTCATCTTGGCGATACGGGCGTCGGGATCGGTTTCCGATTGCCACTCGCGATTGGAAAGTTTCTTGCCTGTGCGTTTCCTGTCGAAACGGGCAACGTCGGCGGCATCACCTGGCTCTTGACCTGCCTCGCGCATCAACGTTTTGACATAGTCGGTGTAGGAGGAACCGGTATCTTTTCGCGCCAGACGCCGCAGAGAGGCATTGGCTTCAATGGTTGTCGAGTCGACACCAGTCGCGTATGCATCGATCAGCCCGTGTTGATGGACAATGCAGAGGATACGCTGGAAAACCTTGGTGTACAGCTCCAGCGGCAATCGTTGCCGCCAGATGGTGAAACTTGAATGATCCGGCGTTTTTTCGTGAATCTGATAGCCGAGGAACTCCCGCAACGACATCCTGTCACTGCAATGCCAGGCAATGCTGCGTTCGGACTGAAACCCTTCCAGGTAGCCGACAAAGAGCATGCGGAAGTAGACACCTGGAGGAATCGAGGGACGACCTGCTTCCGAGAAAAAGGGGGCACATTCCTGTTCCAGCCAGACGTCAAATCCATCGTCATCAAAAAGACGGTTGAGGCGGGTGTAAAAGGGATGGCCACCGCGTGGGGCCAGGTCGCTATGGGCGATCCAGAGCGGGAGCTGTTTATGTTTTTTGCGTTTACCGATGGCCATGAAGAAAAACCCCTGTTGTGTGATGAGTTGTCACGACATTTTACCCGATCGGCCGATTCATTCAATCTCAATCAATGGCCACAACAGGGTTTTTCAACGGGCTGTTATCCTCCTAAAACCTTCTTGGTTACCGCGATCAGCTGTTCCGGTTTGAACGGCTTGACGATCCAGCCGGTGGCGCCCGCCGCCTTGCCTTCCGCCTTCTTCGAATCCTGGGATTCGGTGGTCAGCATGATGATCGGTATGAATTTGTTGGGCCCGCCGCTTCTGACTCCCTTGATCAGCCCGATGCCGTCCAGATTGGGCATATTGAGGTCGGTGAGCAGCATGTCGACCTTCTGGGCGGCGAGTTTGCTCAGGGCATCCTGCCCATCCACCGCCTCGATGACATCATAGCCGTTCTGCTTGAGGGTAAAGGCCACCATCTGCCGGACGCTGGCCGAATCGTCGGCCGTCATGATCAATTTTCCCATTATTTCCCTTCTCCAAACCAGGTGCAGATATTTCCGTTGTTATGTTTGCAGACGCCGCGAAACCGCGCCCCGCAGGCGTCAAGAAGCTCGATCAGGGCCTTGGGCCGTTCATTTTGATAGCGAAAGCTGCTGCCCGCTGCTGCCGCTGTTTTGCATGCCGAACAAAGAATCTGCAGGGCGGTGATGTCCATTTCGACATCGGCTTCAAACTCCACCGCGACATTGCGGGAGCCGGCCAGCCCTTGCCGGAGACGCTGGGTGAAATCAGCGGCGTTCTCAATGGTCAATCGTTTGCCGCTGTTGATGACGGTCTGGTCGTTTGCTTGACCGGAACTGCTGGTTGTCGGATTTTCCATGCACTTTTCTCCTGGCAGATAAGGCGGTTCGCCGTTAAAACAGATCCACATTGTCGCCGAATTCCGAGTCACCCTTGCCGGGGGTGGCCTCCGGGATCTGCAACTGGCCGCCTGCTGCGGTCGGCTCTTTGCGTTTTCCGGCAATGGCTTCGTGAATGCGCCGTTCACTTTCCATGGTGTAGCGCTCCTCCATGAGACGCAGGTTTTGCTTGAATTCCTCACTGGCCGGTTCCAGCTTGCGGGACTGGTCGACAATGGCGTGCAGGGCGGCCGCCACCTGGTCCGCCGTGGCGCGGCTCCGTTCATGCACATCAATACCCGCCGTCACCATCTCCACTTCCTCGGTGAGCGCATCGACCATGCCGTGCATCCTGGACAGCACGGCAAGCAGCTCGGCGTTCATGCCGCCAAGCATTTCCACAATTTCGGACACCTCTTTTCCCATGCCGCTGATCTTGGCGCCGAGAATGATTTCCGCTTCATCGGTCTTCATGGAGAGACGACCGGTCGCCGCATTGATTTCCGTCAGGGCGGTGGCGATCGAATCGGTTTGATGCACCGTTTCATCGGAGAGCTGCTTGATTTCTTTTGCCAGCACCTCCAGCGCCGCTCCCTCGGCTCCCGTATGAGCCGCCTTTATCTGTGCGTTCAGCGCGATATGGACGGTTGCGTACCCGATGGACTCAATATCGCCGACAAAAACGGTGATTTCACCGATTGTCTCCGCCACTTTCTTCATGGCCGCGGACATGTCCCGATCCGTGTCGGTAAAGGTAGCGAGCAAGGAGGTGACGGTTGCTATGCCGTGGCTGATTCCGTCGAGAAAGGAGGTATCGGAGGCGTCCATCAATCCCATGGCGGCAAGCGTTTCTTCCGCCATGGCTGTTTGCTTGCGGGCGAGTTCGCGCAGATTGCCGACAATGGACGAAACCGCGGTGTGAAACTCCGTTGAAGCGAAATGCAGCTGGGCCTCCTGCAATTCACAGACATTGCCGGCTTCGATGATTAATGACCGGCGTTGATCAGCCGCGCCGGAGCCGTGAACAGCGTCAATATCCGTTGACAGGCCTTCCAGCGCCTCGACGACATGCTCCAGCTGCTGCCGGTTGATGTCGTGAAACTGCATGGAGGAAACAACCTCGCCGATATTGCCGGCAATCTCGCCGGACACGGCGGCAACCCGGGCGCCAAGCCGGGTGAAGCGCTCATTGACTGCTTCGAGCTCTCGCAGGCTTGCCGCCGTATTGGCCAGGGTTGACGACACCTCGGCATCATGGCACGATTCCGTGGACTGGACAAGGGCCATGCTCTCGCTGACCATCGAGGTGAGCAAATGCCGGTGTTTCAGGATGGCTTCGGACTTCTCGTTTATCTGGTGGGAAAGTTTCTCTACATCCATGGCAAGGTTGACAAAGCCGCTTCCCATATCCCCCAGGCGGGCGCTTTCAATCTTAATGGCCACGCCCAGAATGTGCAGGGTCATGTCCATTTTCTGGAATCCTTCCAATGGTTTTGAAATCTGCACCAGCAGATCCTGAAATCGCTGCAGGGTGGTGAAGGTTTCAACACTTCGCGCCCGTGCCCTGGCCAGATAATCCTCCATGTCCCCCATCATCTGGCGCAACCGTTCAAGCAGGGCCTGCATGCGCGGGCCGGAGGCCGCATCCACCAGATGATCGGCCAGCCCGGAAATCTCGCCGGAATGCCGGTGAATCCCCTGCATCTGCTCGCCGATCCGCAGGAATTCGCTTTCAGTGGCACCGGCCAGTTGCCGGAGTTCCGCCATGGCGGAATCGAGTGAGGGCCGCCAGGCGTCAGGGAAATCATGCCGCGTCGGACCTGTCTTTTTGGAAAACTTGTCAAAAAACATGCTTCTCAGGATGTCCCTCTCAGCAAGGGGAATCCTGAAAGATGTGCCGTATCCAGGATTGCCTCCAAATATTTTTTTGTGCCGCTCGGAGATTTCTTCGTTCAGGCGGTTTCATGCGACGTGCTGCCCGGTTTTTCCTTGCAGATTCAAGGCAAGCGCCCAGCCTGCCTGTCAGCAACTTGATTTACTAAACAATATATTAGGCAGATGCCTTGAGGTTAATCAAGCAAATTTATGGCTGCCTGCGCCGAAAGGAAAAAGGGAAAGAAGGCTTTTTTTTTACAGAACTGATTTGAATCTGAATCGAGGGACAGCCGCACTTCAGGTCACCGGGGGGATGATTTTTCGGTATCCGTGTGCCCTTCCACATGAACCGTGACAACAACCTTTTCCATGACCGCAACAACCGGCAGCCGCTCTTCACGCTGACAAAGGCTGCCGGTGGGACAAGCCGCCGCGCAGACGCCGCAGAAAACACAGGCATACGGATCGTATTCCCATAATTCATCCTTGCGCCGCACCGTAATGCATTGCGAAGGGCAGACCTTGGCGCAGATGCCGCAGAGAATGCAAATTTCGGGGTTGTTGGCCAACCTTCCCCTGCTGCCGGCAAACGGATCTCTTTTTTCGAGAGGATAGAGCCTGGTCGCGGGCCGCTTGCAAAGATTCACGATAACGATCGGCGTCATGAAAACCATGGGTTCACCTTTCAGCGCTCGGTGCAACTGACACAGGGATCAATGGAAAGGAGCACCACCGGCACATCGGCCAGTTCCATCCCCGGCAGCATGAAGCTCAGGGCCGGGATATTGGCAAAGGTCGGGGTGCGGATGCGCAACCTTTCCAGAAACTTGGTACCGTTTGCCCTGATATAGTAAAGGCACTCGCCCCGGGGCTGCTCCACCCTGGAAACAATCTCCCCCTCGGGATTGCCCTTGACCTGCACCACGAGCTCTCCCGTGGGCAGTTTATCAAGGGCCTGCCGGATCAGATCAAGCGACTGCAGCACCTCCCGGAAACGGACCTTGCTCCGGCTGTAACAGTCACCGTCTTCTTCCACCACCGGCTGAAAATCAAGCTCGCCATAGGCGGCATAGCCGAGCATGCGCATGTCCTGCCCGATCCCGCTGCCCCGCAGCACAGGCCCGGCACAGCCGAGTTCCATGGCCAGGTCTCCGGTCAGCACCCCCTTGCCCCTGGTCCGCGTCTGCAGGGTGTAATCCGCAAGAATTGTCTTCTCCAGGCGCGCCATCTCCTCGCGTACCCGGCAGAGCTCATCCCTTATCCGGCTGATCTGTCCTGGGTCAAGATCCCGCTTGACCCCGCCGATGACATTGACCGACAAAATGACCCGGTTGCCGGCAGTGGCCTCGTTGATGTCCATGATGCGCTCCCGCACCTTCCAGACCTGCATGAACAGGCTTTCAAAGCCCATGGCATCGGCAAAAAGGCCCAGCCAGAGCAGATGGCTGTGCAGCCGGTGCAGCTCCGACCAGATCACCCGTAAAAAACGGGCCCTGGGCGGGATCTCCACCTTGAGCAAGGACTCAATGGACTGACAGTAAATGAGCGAATGCATCATGGAACAGATGCCGCACACCCGCTCCACCACCTGGATCATCCGGCGGAAATCGCGGATATCGGCCAGCTTCTCAAGCCCCCGGTGCACATAGCCGAAGGCGGGCATGGCGCTGGTGACGATTTCGTCCTCAACCGTGAGATTGAGATGCAGGGGTTCGGGCAGCACCGGATGCTGCGGGCCGAAAGGGATCACGGTTTGTGCCATTTACCCCTCCCTTTCGTCCTGCAGTTTGCGGAGAAAGGGAGGCTCCCCCTTATCCTCCTCAAGATAAAGGGTGCCTTTATAATCCGGCGTTAATCCGGAAAAAGAAAGGCCGAAATGGTCCTGAATTTCATTTTCCACCAGATAGGCGGCAAAAAAAATGGACGAGATGCTGGGCAGCGGCCTTGCGGCGTCGGCCCACAGGCGAAGATGCAGGAGACGGAGCTCCCGGTCGAAATGATAAAGCAGTTCGGCCCGGCCCTCCGTGACTCCGGCGCAGGTCATGGTGACGAATCGATATCCCTGGGCCTTGAGATGTTCGATCCTCATGGCCATGTTTCCCATGCTGATGCTTTCCGCCTCCATCATCACCTGTCCCCCTCTTTCAACCTGTTTTGCAAGGTGTTCAGGGCACGCACCACCCCGTCAATGACGGCTTCCGGTTTCGCCGGACAGCCGGGGACAAAAACATCCACCGGAATCACCTTGTCGACGCCGCCCACCACGTTGGGCGCCTGCCGGAAAATCCCGCCGGACAGCCCGCAGGAGCCGATGGCCACCACCGCTTTCGGCTCGGTCATCTGCTCGTACAAAACGCGTAAAACCTTTTTGTTGCGATAATTGACCGTGCCGGTCACCAGCAGGATATCCGCATGCTTGGGGTTCCCCACGTTCATTGCCCCGAAGCGTTCCACGTCATAAAGCGGAGTCAGGCAGGCCAGGGTTTCAATGTCGCAGCCGTTACAGCTGCCGCAGTCAAAATGAAGCAGCCAGGGCGACTTGGCGCACGCGGCACGAAACAGCTTGGCAAGAAGTGTCATTTCCTTCACCAGGCAAGCAGGCAGAGGTTGAGCAGCGCCATGCCGAGCGCCAGGAAAAGTCCTTTGCCGGTCATCCACCGCCAGGTAAGGCGCGACGAAATGTTATCCAGCAAAAGAACCGTCAGAAACGAAACAGCCGGCAGCAGCAGCATGCCCCATGGTGTTGCCCAGAACAGGGCGCTGAGACCAAGACAAAGGATAACCTCAAGCCAGTGGGCTATTTCAACCCAGGCGAGATGCGAGCCGCTGTATTCGGTGTAAACGCCGCGGACAAGTTCCTGATGGGCATGGTGCGACCCGGCAAGATCAAAGGGGGATTTGTGCATGGTGACGGCCAGGGCAAACAGAAAGGACACATAAAGCAAGGGGACGCGAAAAATGACGGGATCCGCCTGTGAAAAAACCAGCTCGATCCGAAAACCGCCGCATATTTTATAGATGGCCCAGGCCAGGCAAAAAAGCACGGATTCACAGCACAGCATCTGCCACAGGTGCCGCTGGGCGCCGATCTGACTGTAGGGAGAAAGGGAACTCATGGCGCCGAGGACCAGAAATCCCCCTGCGGTCGAGGAAACAAAGATGATAAGCAACAGGTTGGACTGCAGGGCGAAAAGGACCACCGCCGTTGCCGTTGCCCCGAAACTGACCCGGGCGCAGAACGCCTGCCACGGATTGACCAGCACGGCCTTTTTTCCCATCAGCTTTATCACGTCCCAGAACGGCTGGGTCAGGATCGGCCCCTTGCGCGACTGGAGGCGGGCGGTCAGCTTTCTGTCGATTCCGCGCACCAGCCCGCCCAAAAACAGCGCCAGAGCCAGGGATGCCGGGACGATAAAAAGGGGATGACCTGTCAACGCCATAGGTCCCCCGTCAGCATAAAGAAAAGAAGTCCCCCGGCAACAATATTAAGCCAGACGGTGAGGCGCTTTTCGCCAAAAACCGGCAGCAGATAGGAGTTGCCGGCTGCGGCCGTGATGCCTTGTTGCAGCGGACCGGTGAACTGCCCCGGCATTCCGCTGTTCGCCCCGCACAGGTAGGGGGTTGCCGATTTATCCTTCATCGCCTTCCTTGCGGCGCGAAACGACCAGATCGCAACCAGCACGGCGATGGCGCACAAAGAAACAAACGGCATCAATCCCGGCGAACCGGCGGCGATCGCCGGCGGTAATTCATGAAAGTTCAATTGGTCCGCGGGCGCCGCGACCCATGCCGCCAGCCGGGGTGAGGCAAAACCAAGGATAACGGCCGCGGCGCAAAGGCCGGCAAGGCAAAGCAAGGTGAGCCGCGGTTTTTTCTCCGGCATGAAGTCTGCCGGCGCATTGATGCCGAGCAGCGTGCCTGCCAGCCGTACCCAGTAGAGGACGGTAAAGGCGCTGCCCAGGGCAACCGGCACGAAAAAAACCATGCTCTGCGCCCCGGCCTCCAAAACCAGCCATTTGCCGACCAGCATGCCGAAAGGCGGCATGACAAGGGTTATCATGGCCAGCACGGCACACAGCACGGTCAGCGGCATTTGCCGGTAAAGTCCGCGCATCACCTCGATGTCCCGGCTCTGCAGGTGCTGCTCCGCCGCGCCGGTGCAGAGGAAAAGCAGTCCCTTGGAAACCGCATGAAAGACGAGAAGCAGGATGCCGGCCAAAATAGCGGACGGTGTGCCGATCCCGGCACAGGCAAAAATAAGCCCCAGGTTGCTGATGGTGGAATAGGCGAGAATTTTCTTGGCATTCTGCTGCCCCATTGCCAGGACCGCGGCGGCAAAAAAAACAAATCCACCTGCCAGGGTCAAGCCCTCGGCAAGCATGGTTCCGGCAAAGGCCGGGGCGAAACGCAGGACAAGATAGGCCCCCGCCTTGACCATGGTGCTTGAATGAAGCAGGGCGGACACCGGAGTCGGCGCGACCATTGCCCCCAGCAGCCATTTCTGCCAGGGAAGCTGGGCGGACTTGATAAATGCGGCCGGAACCAGCAGGCCGAGGGGCAGCATGGCCGCCCAGCCGTCGGCTGATCCCCTGGCCAGAAGCTGCATGTCGGTTGACGCGGCCTGCCCATAGAAGCCCCAAACGGCAAGCAGCAGCAACAAACCGGCCAGACTGTTCATCCACAGGGCGGTGAGACCATTGGCCACCGCCTCTGCCGTGCCGTCATGGCTGATCAACAGATACGAGCAGAGTGTCGTCAGTTCAAAGAAAAAATAAAAATGGAGCATATTATTGGTTACAACAAGGCCGTTCATGGCGCCGAGAAAAAAAAGCAGAAGGGCAAAAAAGGCGGGCTGTTTTGTGTGCGGGAGCCGGCCGTGTTCTTCGTGGGCCCGCATGTAGGGAACGGCAAAGAAACAGATGATGCCGCCCACCAGACAGACAACCCTGAGCAAAACAAGGGAAAGGGAATCAACATAAAAGGGAGAATGGACGGCTTCCCCCTGCACGACAAAAAAATCAAGAAAGGCAAGGATGCCTGCCTGGCAAACCGACAATGCAATTATCAGCCAATGACGGCGACGGCAGCCCAGGAAAAGAACGACGAGCAGCACGAGAAAATCAGCGGCAAGAATGAACCGGTTGTAAAAGGACGGGAAAGGACGAGCGACGGAGGGAAAAGGTGCCTTGTCAACAAGCAGCGAGCAGAACGCCAGCACCGCCACCGTCCCGCCGACCAGGACCAAGCGAGGAAGGGCTGCGCGGCACAGGAAACAACCAATCCCTCCGACAAAGGGGAAAAAAATGAGAACCAGGAAAAGGGATTCCGCCATATCGTTGCATCCTTTTGCCGGGGGGAAAGAGCGTCAAGGAACAAAACCAGGCCGTCACGCACTCATGTTCTCATAAAGAATCCGACGAAGTCAAATGTAAAATTGCGGCATGGCGACCCGCGATCTCACCCCTGCAACAACTCGGCAAGCAATGCCGGAACAGCGGTGATGCACGCCGCCCCGCTGTTGAGCGCTTGCAAACGATCCGGCAGATCGCCGCTGATCAGCAGGGGCACATCATCGCTCGCCGACAGAGGCGGATACCCGTGGGAACCGTGAATCAGGCCGGTATCCTGGGAAATTCTCCGGCTGCCCGGTTCCAAAAAAAGTTCCAGGGGATCATAGCCGGGCTTGCGATGAATGTCCACCTGCCCGGCGAAATCAGGCTCCCGCTGCCTGTCATCCCACCAGTAATAGGAAAACCATCTGTTTCTGGCGCTCACCGCGACAATGTCGCCGCTGTTGGCGTGATCCACCTGAAATCTTCTTTTCCCTTCCCTTTCCAAGAGAAAATCGATGCCGTCGACCTTTTCCAGCACCTGACGCACTGTTTTTTCATATCCGGGCTTCAGATAAATATGGGCAATCTGGTGGTCAACCATGGCAAAGGCCGGGGTCAATTCAAAATCCACATAGTCACGTCCCTGGATCGACCTGATGGCGAGCAGGCCGTTTTCCCGCAGTATCCGGTTCAAGGCGATATCGCCCCGCACCTTGTTGAAGGCGTATTCAGACACCACGACAAAGACCGTTTCATCCCGCAGGCCAAGGTCATCCACCGCCTGGACGATTCTTCCCACTTCCGCGTCCACCAGCATCAGCTCATCCATGACAACGGGATGGTCCGGTCCAACCTTCTGGCAGCAGTAATCGAGATGGGACAGATAGACAAACATGAGATCAGGCCGGATGCGTTCCAGGGTTCGGACCGCAGCCCCGGCTATCCACCGGCTTGACTCAATGGAGGTCATCGGCCCCCAGTAATGCATGAGATTAAACGGGCCGATATCGGCCGCGAGCTCTTCATAAAAACCCACCGGCTTGGAATAGCACCACTGGACGAGCCCCTCATCGGTATGCATGGGCCGGGGAGTGACGATGCAGCCGCAATCGGCATGGAGGGTATTCTGCATGAAAAGCGCGGCGGTGGTCAGGCCCGGCACCCTTCGGTTGAGGTAATCCCAGATCCTGTCATGCTGAACCAGGCTTGCCGCCTGCTCCCAGAAAGAAACTTCGCATAATTGCCGGTTGTAAAAACCGTTGGCGACGATGCCGTTCTGCCCAGGAAACACCCCTGTGGTCAGCGCCGCCTGCACCGGCAGCGTCAGCGCCGGGAAAACGGTTTTCATCCCGTGCAGCCGGCCCCTGCCCGCAAGGGCCGCCAGATGAGGCAGTTTTTCTGCCACCGCAAAGTGATCGGGACGTAAACCGACGACATCAAGGACAATAACTCTTCTTTTTTTCATCGCATTGTCTCCATCCATGCTACGTAACATAAAAAAAACGGGCTATCAGCAGGGCGGGCAGCAGACAGAAGACAACGGGCAGGCCGGCAACAACCCCCTGCATGCCGGCGGCGTATGCCGCATCAAGAAAGGGGATGGCCAGAATCAGCGACCTGACGGACTGCTGCACACTCGAGGCGGTGTCTTGCCGGATCGCACGGCGCAGCGGCGGCAGAACCAGACCGGCCAGCAAAACCAGATAAATGAATGCATCAGCCTTGACGTCACCCATGGCGACAAGTCCGGCAAACAACAGGAAAACAGCAGCGATGCCGCCCGTCATAAACCATGCCCGTCCACCGGCATTTCCCTCGGTTTCAAGACGGCTGAACATGGTCACCAGAAAAATATAGCAGAAACTGACCAGGGGAAAAAGCAGGGGAAGCGAAACAGCAAGGGCCGGACTCATGCCGAGCAGCAGATTGCCGGCCCGGCAGGCGGCCATGTTGAGCGGCCCAACAATGTCATGCTGCTTGCTCCGGCAATCATACAGGATAACAAGCAGGACAATGGCCAGGGCAAGAGCGAACGAAACAGGCCCGGCCAGATAAGCCCCGCAGAGACCGGCGGCAAACAGAAAAAAAGTCACTATCAGGGCCTCCCGGCCACTCACCTTGCCGGAGGGCAGCGGGCGGGATGGCCTTTCCCGGGCATCCACTTCACGGTCGCAGAAATCATTGAGCACGCAACCGGCTGCATAGATGCCGGAGGTGGCAAGAACAAGAGCGCCGAGTTCAGCAATGTCAACGGCAAAACCCCGGACAATGACGTATCCGGCGACAATATCGGCAACGGCGGTGAAGACATTGGGCAGCCGCATCAGTTGCAGACAGGCCTTGATTTTGCGAAGGGATATCCGACCCATTGTTATTGACTCTGCCGCTGCGTCCGGATGTGTCGCAGATAGTCCAGCGACTTGGCCGCCGCTTCCGCCGGTCTGTCTTCGTATGGATAGAGTTCCACCGTGACAAAACCATCATAGCCGCTTCCGTCGATTTCCCGGAGTACCGACTTGAGATCAATGGCGCCCTCGCCCGGCATGAGATGGTGATGTTTTCTGGAGGAGGCGATATCTTCCAGGTGATAGTGGCCGGTATACTCTTTCAATTGGGCAACAAGCTCCGCCGGGTCTTCACCCGCGCAGTAAAAATGGCCGATATCAAAGTTGAGGCCAAAGACGGCGGGATCAAGCTGCTGGAAAAAATCCAGGAACTGGCTGCTTGTTTCAATGAGCAGATCCGGTTCCGGTTCAATCAGCACCTTGACGCCGGAACGCGCCGCGTCACCGGCAATCTCCATCAACCCCTGCCGGAACAGCTCCAGGGCTGCTTCCGGGGCCATGCCGTCCAGAGGGCCGCCCGGTTCGGTGGAGATGGTGGATGCCCCGATTTCAGCGGCAAGCCTGATACAGTCCCTGGTGTGTTCGATGCGGACAGCGCGCCCTGCTTCATCCGCTTCAATCCAGGAAGGATGCCAGGTGTCGCCCACCGCCCAGAGCATGAAGGCGTTGATATTGGACACCTGCAGCTTGTGCCGCGCCAAGGCAGCGCCTATCAAACGCACATCCTTTGCCGTCATCCGCGGCGGATAGGCATGGGGAATGTCGGCCATGATTTCAATGCCGTCATACCCCAGCCCGGCAATGATGGAAATGGTCTCCACCAGGCTGTAACGGCGGAAGGCGTTGGCGCTGAAGGAAAATTTCACTTTTTTCGCGGCCTAGGCGGGAAGATCGAACTTATTGGAATGCTTGAGAAAATTATAGGGGTTGTCAAAGACAATCTGCTTGATGATCGACTCGGGAAAATCTCCGCTTTTTCGCATGAGCATGGCCACCTTGGGCACGGCCAGGGGATCGGAGTAGCCCCAGTCGGCGGAGCCGTTGACGATCATGCGGTCCGCGCCGTACCGGCCGATGATATTCACCGCCCTTTCAGCGCTCAGCTTGGTGACATAATAGACGGTCATGCCGAGCCAGCATCTGGTTTGCAGGGAAAGCTCGATGGTCTCCTCGGTATTGTGATCAATGACGATGCGTTCCTGGGCCACACCCTCATCTTCAATGATCTCGATGATACGTTCAATGCCCTTCAACTTGTTGTGATGGGGAGAGTGAATGCAGATCGGCATTTTCCGGTCATTGCCCATACGCAGCTGCCGCCGGAAGATTTCCTCCTCCTGCCCGGCAATGAGGTCAAAGCCGATCTCGCCGATGCCGACCACATTCTCCCGGTCGAGAAATTTCTCCATGCTGTCCAGCACATCATGGGCGATTGCGTTGCGGGCTTCCTTGGGATTAAGACTGAGCATGACATAATGACGGATCCCATATTTCTTGGCCCGCGCCGTTTCGGTGGTGATCATGTGCTCCCAGTAATCCTCGAAACAGGCTACCGCACTGCGGTCCAGTCCCGACCAGAAAGAGGGCTCGACGCAGGCCGCGATTCCGGCTACCGCCATGTTGAAATAATCATCAGTGGTTCGCACCATGGTATGGATGTGAGGTTCAATCATGCGCATCATTTTTTCTCCCTGTCCGCCCAGAAGGGAAGGGCCTGAAAAAAGGCAATGGACTGCCGGGCCGCTTCGTCTGGAGCATTGGAATATGTGTAGAGTTCGATAGTTATATAGCCGTTGTACCGCTGTTGCTCAAGGGCTGCGAAAATGGCGGGAAAATCCATATCCCCCTGGCCGGGAACGAGATGATAATGTTTGAGCCGGTGGATGTCTTCCAGATGAATATGAAAAATTTTCTCGCCCAGCAGTGAAATCACCTCGTTGTGGTCTTCACCGATCACATGACTGTGTCCCAGATCGAGATTTGCCCCCAGGAAAGAAGAATCGAAGAGGACCAGAAAGGCAGCGAGTTCCTCGGCGCAGGAGATGAGCAACCCGGGTTCATACTCGATGCCGATGCGAACATCATAGTCCCGGGCAAAAGAGACGACTTCCTTGAGCGAATCGCGGAGCAGCAGAAGGGAGTCTTCCGGCCAGATGCCCGGCAGCATGCAGCCGGAGGTGACACTGACGGTAGGGGCGCCAAACCTGTGGGCCAGCACGATACATCTCTTGGTATAGTCGATTCGCCACTTTCTCGCCACCGGATCCGGATTGGCAAGAGATGGCTCGAACAGGGGCTCCCAGAAGGTCCTGCCGTAGTAGCCCATTGCCGTGTTGGCGTTGATATTGGCGACTGCCAGATTATGCCGGCGCAGCAAGTCGTGCAGTTTTTGCACATCCTCCGGCCCAAAGGAAAACGGGTAGAGATGCGGGATATCGGCCAGCAACTCCACCCCCGCATATCCTGCCGCGGCAATCCCTTCCACCGCCGTGAAAATCGAATGCCGGGTATACGCATTGCTGCTGAATGAAAGTTTCAATTATAACCCTCGATAAATGATTTCCAGCACAATAGCCGCATAGGAGGTGACCAGCACCGGGTCCTTTTCCCACCACCTGCCGTTCTCATTCATCCAGAAACCTTCACCGTTCTGCAGATTGAGCAGCCGCTTCGCCAGATCCCGCCGCCAGTCCACCCTGCTGCCGTCCGCGAGTACCAGCTCTTTTACGCCATACGCAGCCAGGGACTTGGCCATGGTGTGATAATAGTAGTAAAGCCCCTCCGGCCCCATGCCGGGATTTTCATCCAGGCTATAGTTTTTCTGCAGCCAGTCAAAAGCCGCGACCACCCGCGGGTCATCTTTTTGCAGATCCGCGTAAATATAGCTGAGCAGTCCGGCGTAACTGATGCTGCCGTAGGAACGCAGGGCCTTGCGGCCGTCGGCCAGCACCATCTCTCCGGCCTTGCTGTCTCCGGGAAAATAGATAAATCCACCCTTGTTCTGCGGATCATCGCTGGCCCATGGCTGGTCGTTAACGCCCGGCAGATTCTGGCAGCGTTCAATAAATCTGGTCGCAGCCTGCCAGTTGAGTTCCTTGGCCTGATCGGCCTCTTTGCCGTCCTGGACGAGATTGCGGCTGTAATAAATGGACTCCAGGGCAAACATGGTGTTGGACATGTCCGAATGCTGATATTTCCCGCCATAGCCTATGCCGCCGTCAAGCGGATTGTCCGCTTCCCCTTTCTTGTCAAAATCATCCTGCAATCCAACTTCGAAATTTCTGGCGTTTCTGATAACCGCCTCATATGCCGGATTGGCGGCGGTGAGCAAAGCCATCATGGAAACCGAGGTGTTATAATTGGCCATATCCCGCACATAAATTCCGCCGTCCGGTTTCACGCATTGCAGCAGATACCGATACCCCTTCTGGACAAATTCCGGTGGTTTTGACCTCATCCGACCGCTTGGTTCGCCCATGTAGGCCGTCAGCACAAGCGCGGTGAGGGCGGGATGATCCGGCTGGGACCAGTAGCCGCCGGGGTTCTGATTTTTCTCCAGCCAGCCGAGGCCGCGTTCTATGGCATGCTGCACCTCATTTTTCAAAGAAAGGTCCGTTGCCGGAGCGGGATCTCCAGCTCCCAGCACCGCGCCCTGCGCCGCTTGCACATACAAAAGCAGGAAAAGCACCGCAGCCGGGGAAATCAGCCAATTCATTCTCTTTTTCATTCCGTCATCCTGCCGTCATTTAATTTTTTCGATAACAACAGTCACCTTTGTTCCCACCGGTGGAACTGCTGCGCTGTCAACATGCCAGATATCATCACTGGCTCCTTCGGTCAACTGATGATCGATAAGGGCGACCGGGTCATGAAAGAGGGCGACGATTGACTTTTCCGACTGGGCCATGAAAACTCCGTTCATGACGGTGGAGCCGGTAAAAACCCATGGCATTGTGCCGGCCGGCTGGACGCCCCCGGCGATCCACTGTTCCACCGGCACTTTTTTTTCCGCTCCCTTGTCCTGCCGGCTCACCAGGATTGCGACCCGGTCACCTTCCGGCATTGCCGCCTGTCCCTGTTCACCCAGCGGCTTCATCGATCCTTCAACCCCCAGGAGCAGCAAGGAAATCTGCAGGGCATAGGGAGAGATGGCGGTGCGCAGCAGGCTTTCATGCACCTTGCCGGAATTGCCGACAAGGACATACTCCAGCAACCCCTTGTCCATGTTAACCTCGGCCGGGAATTCAATCCGGTTCTCATTCTTGATGATCCGAATGCCGCCCATCTCATAGACACCGGGGGAAACCATCTTTACCGGTGGAGGAGGGGCCATGGCGTCATCCACCGGGGGGGGCGGCGGGGCCGGCGACACCAGCGCCGGTTGTCCGAACGAGGTGCCGGCACCGCACAGCACTACCAGCGACAACATGACAAAATAATTCAATATTTTTCTTTTCACCGTTCCTACCTCCTCTCTTCTCATAAGGTTGATGAAATCGTAAAAAGTCTTTTTTTTACCACTGAGAGCGCAAAGGGCACAGAGAAAATATTTTGAATTACAGTCAGTTATCTCCGCGTGCTCCGTGCTCTCTGTGGTTGATTTTTAGTTTTTACGAGACCATCAAGGTTGTATCCGCTCAGCGGTTTTTCTTTTTTGCCGCATAGTCGAGCAGCATCTCATACTGGGCCGCATGCCGGTATTCGTTTACCCCCAGCGGGGACTTGAAAAAACCGGCGAGCTGAGGCATCAGCCCGCCTTCGCCATGGCGATGCGCCAGCTCCGCCAGTCGCGCCAGATCAAGTACCAGGGGAGCGGCCAGGATGGAATCAAAACCCTGCCAGGTGAACTGCAGCGACATTTTCGCGCCGAGAAAACCCTGGAAATGAATGAAATCCCAGGCGGTTTTCTGATCCCCCAAGGACGGAACATAATGGATGTGTACCTTGGAGTGCGCCTCGTAGCCAAGGATTTTCTGCAGCACCTGATCCTTTGATTTCAGTTTTGACTGACAGTTCTTAGGGTCGTTCAGCACCTTGCCGTCCATGTTGCCCAGCATATTGACCCCTTCCCAGCTCAAAATCCGCAGATTACGGGAAAGAAACAAAGGGGCCAGGGCCGATTTCACCAGGGTCTCGCCGGTCTTGCCGTCATTGCCCATGACCGGCACCCCCTTCTGCTCCGCCATCCGGATCAAGGCGGGGATAAGCGCGCCGTTGGAAGGAGTGAAATTGATATACGGGCAGCCTTCCATGATAGCGGCGCAGGCATACAGGGTGCTGGCCTGCGCCGCATCGCCGTCATTTGCCGCGATCCGTTCGAAAAACATATCCACGTCGTGGTGACAGGGCGCCAGGGGCAGAACAGGCTCGGTGGAGGCAATGTTTATCACCACCACCGAGTCAAGCCCGTGTTTTCTCCTGAAAGCGCTGAGCTGCCGCCGAACCTCTTCCAGCTCCTCGGCTACTGTTTTCCCGCCGTTGACAGTCGTATCAGCCAGCTCTTGAATCATGTCGCCGCAGTTGCGGCAGGTGCCCGGACTGATATCGGCTTCCACCTCATCCAGATCCCCGGCAATGCGGTCGAAAAGTCCCCGGTCGGCTGATATGTCTTCCCGCATGGCCCGCCAAGCTGTTTCCCGCAGTGATTCCTTCCGGATATCGCAGCCGCCGAAGACGAAATCATCCATGAGCGGTAAATCAAGACTCGCAAAGGCGGGGGCCGCGGTCACCATGCCGGAGTCCGGGGACAGTCCTTTGCGCAGCAGGAAAACGCCGACCATCACCGTTGCCGCGATTGAACCGCGCGCCCCGATCAGCCAGAGTCCAACCTTTTTCTTTTGCCGTGCATCCGTTGCCATTATCTGTTTCCTGCTCCTCCGCCCAAGAGGGCTTTCGCGAAAAAGGAATTATAATCCTTTATCATCAGTGTGAACCATGGGGTAAACGAATCAGGCGATCTCTTCATATCAGCGGACAGAGCCTGAATTGTCCGCCAACGCCAGTCCTCCACCTCGGCCGGGTCCGGCACGGGGTCGTTGTCATGAAAACCGATAAAAACATGATTGAACTCATGCTCTATCATATTATTTTCCAACTGCAATTCATAACAAAAACTGAACACCTCAGCCACATCACAGACAAAACCCATCTCCTCGGCCAGGCGGCGGCGCGCGGCACGGGAGAGCGCCTCGCCGGGCCGGGGGTGACTGCAGCAGGTGTTGCTCCACAGGCCGGGTGTATGATATTTATTTTTGTTTCTCCGCTGGACCAGCAATTCCCCCAGGGAGTTGAAGACAAAGATGGAAAAGGCCCGATGCAGGACGCCATTGACATGGGCCGACATTTTCTCTTCGCAGCCGAGTTCCTTTCCGGCTCGATCAACCAGAACCACCAGTTCTTTCATTGCGGCATTGAGGGTGTGGGAAAATGATGGCGGGCCAGACCACCGGGGGAGGGTGGTCTGGTCAGATCATCATATGTGGAAAAATGAGGGAAAGAAAAATAACGATATGCGGGGGACATATCAAAATACTGACACAGCAAGAATGCTGCCGGGAAAGAAAAAAAAGAAAGCACTGCTGAAAAACCCCCAACTAGATGATTTTACGAAAAAATTTCCGAAGAAAACCTCTTTCTCTTCCTTGTCCGAGCGCAGCATCTGTACAAATTATTCTCAGTATTGTCGTTTTTTTGTACAGCCGCACCGATCCCCCGGCAAAAAAAACCGCTTATTTCCAAAAAGACAGACATGGATTCCAGAAAAAAAACGGACACACAAAGGGCTACCGCAGTTGCAGGTAAATCGGCCGGATTTGCCCGTCGCGCAGCCTGGTAATACGGATAACCGAGACATCGCCGCCAGGCGGCACGGAGAGACTCCGGGCAAGATCGGCGGCAGAACCAACCGGATTCCCATTGACATACGTCACCTGATCACCTTCCTGCAAGCCGATCTCGGTCAACGGAGAAGTGGCGGAAAGCCTGGTGACCCTGATTCCCCCCGGCTGCCCCTCATTTACCGGCAGTGGCTCATTGCCCACTGAAGATGGGTCGCCGTCGATTACTTCCAAGGGGCCAACCGGTTCTGCGTCAAAATCAAGAAGAATTTTTTCGCTGTCGGCAAAAACAGCGGCAACGTCCTCTTTCCTATATTGCTTCAAATGCTCCTCCACCGACGGTTGGTTTTTTTCCACCATGGGCACAAGACGAGGCTGGCCGTTCATGTTGGTCACAGTGGGCCGTTGCGGATTTCTATTGATGACCCACAGGGTGTCGGGAACAGAGCGCCCCTGACTGTTCTTGCGATAGAGCACGGCATAGTTCCAGTTGCCTAGGATTTTCTCCAGAGCCTCCGGCAAGGAAACGGATTTCAGATGACAGGAGACCAGCTCCGTTTCCTGATCGGCGAAGCGCAGGGTGAGCCCCGATTTCTTGGCCATCGCCGTGATAATGTCCCGCAGGGGCACATTATCCGCCGCAATATCCAGCAGGGAATCATGCATTGCAAGGGTAAATGTCGGTGGCGGTTCGCCTGTTGGTCCAGGAGAGGGAAAAACCATCAGAAAAACCAGGGCAAGTACAGCGGGCACCCAGGCCGACCGACAACGCACGAACAACAGAAACAATGATTTATTCTTTGTCATTGGCAGCAGAGGAGAAAGATTTTTTTCACAGCGCACAAAAAGCCACAAGCCGCAACCGGGAAGGTTGTCGGCTTGTGGCAGGTTACTTCGCAACATTACTGTCGCGGGCTACTATCTTGCGGTTGGCACAACACGGACAGCCTTGGAGCCGCAGCCGTTGCTGTCAACGACCCGGTACCAGTAAGCGGTGCCGATCGTCACCGGACTATCCAGATAGGTGGCATAGTCCGTGACGAGGTCATCCTTTATCAGGCTGAAACCGGAGTTGGGGCCGGTTGTGCTGCGATAAACATCATAACTGGCGGCCCCGGTATCGGCCCATACCAACTGAACCTTATTCAGCTTGGCCCTGGCGGTGAGGGTGCAGAGGCAATCGTCGGAAACGGCGACAGTGCCGAAGTCGGTATCAGTCAGATTGGGCTCGCCGCTGCCGGGGAAGGAAAGCCAGGTATTGTCGGCCACTTGCAAGCCGACATCGTGGTTTCCGGCGGCAGCGAAGTACGTCCCCGGCGCGACGGTCACCATTTCACCGGACTCATCGTCAAATCCGGTGAGCGGCGGGGTCAGATCCCACTCCCAGGCGGTAATGGTGTCAGGCGGACAGGTGGTGCATCCCGCCTCCCATTCTCCCTCATTCGGGTCAATGGAGGCCGAACCGTCCAAGGTGAGGGTATCACCGACGCACAGGGAAACCATGTATGGGCCGCCGGCCTCCGCAGTGGGAGGATGCGGCGGATTGGTGATCTCGACGTTCTGTTTGACCGTGGCGGTGAGCGCCGGGTCGTTGTCATCGGTGACCCGCAGCGTCACCGGGAAGGTGCAGGGCGGCGTATCACAGGTGAAGACATTGGTTTCAATGTCGGGCATCGTGGTTTCCGCGTCGTAGTCGCCGTCGTTGTCCCAATCCCACTCGAACTTGGTCAGGTTGGCAATGGTCTTGCCCGGCTCCGAATGGCCGGAGCAGGTTGGATCAAAGCTCACCGTGTCGCCGGAATAGGTCGATTTGGGATTGTAGTCAAAGCAGGCAATGGGCGACGAAGCGAACAGCGACGGCTTGAGGGTGATGATCATCCAGGCGGTGGTCAACGGCGGATTGGTCAGATTGCCGCTTGCCCATTGCCCATCCGCGGACTGAATCTCCAGGATGCGCTGCGCCAGGCCCTTCTCACAGTTGGCCTCGGTGGTGCAGTCAGTAGTGGTGGGATCGCCATAGTACCAGTCAAAGGAGGCACCGGAGGTTTTCACGAGCTGGGTGGTGGGGTCGGGCAACGCAAGCCGCATGGCCTTGGCAAAGGAATACCAGCCATAGGTTCGCGATCCTCCCCAGGATGACCCGAGATGGGTAAAGGAACGCCACCGGTCGGCAATATACTTCTCGGCCTTGTCCCATTTAAGATCAGTGGTGGTCTGTCCATCGAAGATCATCTGCACCATGCCGGAGGTCGTGGTCTGCTCACAGGAGTCGCCGGCGCAGCCGCCCACGCCGTTATAACTGAAATAATTATACGAGCAGGCAGTCACTGCCGCGGATGGCCCGCTGCAGCCCATGCTGTAGGCCAGCCAGTTGGCATTGTATGTCTTTACCCACGACGGGACGACCACGTTCCAGGGAGCCTGCTGAGCCGGCAGCATGCCGATCGCGCCCCACTGGCTGGCCGAGTTGTCTCCAGGGGAACCATAATTCCAGTTGTACCACCAGGAACCACAGATACCGCCATTGCAGGTGCCGTAGTCATTTTGCCCCCAGGCATGCATGTCGGCCATGTCCTGCAAGAGTTCGCCGTAGGTCCAGTTGCGGACAACGGTGGCATCGGTCCGGGTGAAATCCCGTCCGGTCAGGTCAGAGGGACTGACTCCGGAGGCGATAATGGCGTCCATGATCTGGCCGCTTTGATAGGGAATGTGGTTACCGTTCCAATCATAGACATCTATTCCGTAGCTATTGGGAGCAGCTTGGCCCGCCTCGGGGTTGTCGGTTACACTGCCATGCGTGACCGGGCTGATTGCATTGGCTCGAAGCGCCGGCCAATACGTATAATACATATACCCTTTCACCAGATAATTCATGCCCTGCTGCACGGCCTCGACATAGGGATCCTCATTCACATTCCCCTTGATCTTGTGGCCGTTGATGCCAAAGGCATGGACCGCCGAGGCGGTCGGTGTCACCAGGGTAGAGACGTAGCTTGTTTGCAGCCAGGTCATGTGCGGAGAACCGTCATAGGTATGGGGATAGCTGGCATATGTATGATTGCCCCCCTGCTGGTACAGCCACCACAGCCCGTTATCAATGGCGATATTGACCCTGGTGTCCAAGTTGTTGTCCTCGATCTTGACCAGGTAGGTGTCTTCCACATAGTTGGTCATGGCGGAGCTGGTGGCATCCACCTGGAGTTTCGCGGTGAACGGGGTGCCGGTGGCGGCGGTGTAGGCTTTATCAATGGCGACCTTGTAGCGCGTGCTGCCGGAAAGACTGCTCACGGCTGAAGTCGTGCCATCGCCATAGACCCAGCGATACCAGATCGTCCCGGTATTATCCGTAGTGATGACCGCCTTGAGCCTGGTGTTTTGGCCGCTGATAGCGGTGTGATACTTGGCGGGGTCGCCCTGCCAAGTAATGCAGCGGACTTTATCAACCGCCGCCGAGGCCAGAGATGCCGAAAGCAACAGCCCGGCCCCGGTCAGGGCCGCAATGGTATATAATTTTCTATTCTTCATTTTTCCCCCTTTATCGTATTGTTTTCACTTCCCCACTTCTGGTTTCAGTATCCCGCCGGCCGCTGCCGGCGCCGCTTTCCCCCGAAAACGGCTTCGCCGCCCAGCCGCTTTTCCCCTTTTATGCCTTTTTCATCCTTCTTCTTCGAGCGCCATACAGACCCGCCAGACCGGTACCGAAGAGCAGCATGGTGGCAGGCTCGGGCACAGGATTGCCGCCCCCGATATCCAGGGAACTGGTAAAATAGATCACACGATCATTGTCATAATCCATGTGGCTCAGGAAAAAGCCCGTTGGCGTATTAGCAGCACCAGCGGCATCAAGGGCGAACTCAAAAAGCTTCAGGGTGATTGTTGCCGTCTCGTCGGCGAGGAGGGTAAAATCCCAGCCCATGGCAAAGGAGACGTCACCATCGACCGCACCATTGTCATTATCCAGCCCGGTGCCATCGACGACATGCCCGTAAATATCGCCAAACCACGGATCATCGATTTCCCAGGATTGGCCTGTTTTCAAAGCGGATTCGTTATTGACCGCGCCATATTCATTAAAGAAAGTATCGCCGTCTTCATTGATCTCATAATCAAAAAAGGCGAGAAAGGTGTGATTACCGTCACCACTTGTCGTCCACGTGAGAGTGCCCAAGCCTTCGGGATTGAGAGCACCTGAGGTCGGCATGCTGTCACCGGTTGGATCGCCAAAGTCGTCTAATCCCCTCGTCATTGTCCCGTCGACATTGAACGCCCAGTCCCACAATTCAATGGCTGCCAAGGCCGGTGAGGCGCTCAGCCCCAGGGCCAGGGCCGCCGCCAGAATCCCCACTTTGTGTTTTTTCATTTTTTTCTCCTTTTTTTGTCGTGTGTTGTTCTTTTCACCGCTGGAAAAAACAGATTATTGGGTATTATTATGCAAATTTCGCGCCCCACCCAAACAGGAAAGCACAATCCCGGCGTCTCCTGCCGTCCCCTGGTGTCTTATCTTTTTTTCATTTATGATTTCAACATATTATACGTTGCCCCCGGAAAGGAAAGAAGAGAAGGGAAGGAAGGAAAACGCTTCCAATAAGACAAAAAAGGGCCTGAAAATTCGGGATAGCGGTTCGGTTTCCCGGAAAGCGGAATTTCATCGCAAACACCTGCCGGCCCGCAACACCTTTCAGCGGTTTTCCGGCAGCTCCTCCTTTTTGTCGTTGTTCACATCATAGCCGTCCAGGGAAAGTCCGGCGGGATTGAATTCCTCCCGACCGGCGGCGTATCCTTCCTGCCGTTTTTTACCCCGAGCCTCTCGCGCGGCCAGCTCAAGGTGCTTCTTGAGCGCCGGGTTGTCCGGATCGAGACGAACGGCCTGCCTGAATTCCGCCTCGGCGAGTCCGTAGGATTTGCGCTTGAAATAAACCCAGCCCAGGGTGTCAAGGATATTGGCGTCGCCGGGAAGCTGTTCCTTGGCAAGGATTGCCAGCCGGAGCGCTTCGTCGAGATCCGGGTTGTTCTCATCCGTCATGAGCATGGCCAGGTTGTTTGCCGCGGTCGGCTGATTGGGCGAGAGCGCAAGTATCTTCTGATACATCACCTTGGCCTCCTGCCGATTGTTTTGCAGGGCATGGAGGTTGGCCAGGCCCATCAGGGCCGGGATATGATCGGGTTTTACGGCAAGAATGGCCTGAAATTCCGTTGCGGCCAAATCCGGCTTACCTGCTTTGACCAGGACATCCGCCAGGAAAACAGCGGGTTCGATACTCTGCGGCGCCTTCTCTCGGGCCAGGCGGAATGCCTCCTCGGCCCCGCGTAAATCCTTTTCATTCAGGAGAAACGTGCCGAGCAGAAGAAGGTGGCCCACGGCATCCGGGACCAGGGCAATCTGTTGCCGGATCCGCGCCGCCGCCTCTTTCTTCTTGCCCTGGCTTGCATAAATCCGGGCCACGGCCTGCAGATCCCGAGTGGAATCCGGGGCAAGGGACAGGACTTTTTCAAACAAAGCGATGGACTTGTCCTTTTCGCCCATGGACATCCGGGTCTGCCCCAGCAGACGAAGGACCTCGACATTTTCTTTCGCACCTTCCAGGAATTTTTCAAACACAACGGCGGCCTTGTCATATTCCTTGGCACCCATCAGACTCTGACCGTATATGATCGCGGCGCGGGCATTACCGGGATCGAGCTTGCCCGCCGTGATCGCCTCCCCGGCCGCGCCGGCGAAATCCCCTTTGTTCAAGAGATGCTGCGCCAGGACGGCATGGCTTTTCCCATCCTTGGGGTTACACTTGACCGCCTGCATCGCCGCCTGATAGGAAAGCTCCATCCTGCCTTCATTCAGCAGGGCCAGGGCCTGAAGATAATAGGCATCTCCCCAGTCAGGCTGCTGCTTGATTAATTCATTGATTCCGGCAAGGGCTTCGGTATTTTTCCCCTCATGCAGCAGGATCTTTGCCCGGATAAGATTCCCCAGGGAATGCCTGCCGTTTTCGGCAAGGATGATTTCCACTTCGGCCGCGGCGGCGTCGTAACGGCGCATTTCATAGTAGAGGTTTGCCAGGGCGGCCCGGATGGAAAGCGGCTCTTTTGTCTGGGCCAGCGCGTCGCGCAGGGTTTTTTCCGCCAGATCGCCCTGTTTGTTCTGCAAATAAATATCAGCCAGCAGAAGAGAGAGTTTGTTTTCACCCGGCTGGAGCGTGAGCGCCTGCTTGACGTTTTCCGCCGCCTGCTCCCGCTTGCCGAGTCTCATGTGCAGCGAGGCCAGGCCGAGAAGCGGCTCCGCCCGGTCGGGATAGCGGGCGGTCAGCTGGTCAAGATAGGTCCGGGCATCATCCGTCTTTCCCTGATTCAGGTAAAGCGAAACCAGAAACTGGTGGTTGATGAAATTATCCGGCTGCAGGCTGATTGCCTGCTTGATTGCTTTTTCTGACTCCGCAAACTTTTTCCGGATGGCGAGAAGTTTTGCCTTGTTGGCAAAAGCAAGCTCGCTTGCCGGATTTGTTGCCATGATCCCGTCTATTATTTCTTCCGCCGGGCCGGGGCGCCCTTCCTGCAATTCAATTTCCGCCAGCAGCAGCCGCGCCGCGACGTTTTCCGGCTCTCTATCCAGGATTTTTCGGACATAAAGCCCGGCATCTTCGGATCTTTTCCCCTCAAGAAGTATCCGGGCGACGTGCAGGTGCGCGTCGATGTTGTCCGGCGCCAGGGAGCACGCTCTCTTCAGTTCCTCAAATGCCTCCCGGATGTTCTTGTCCTTCAGATAGGCCAGCCCCAGCTGATAGCGGGCATCCGCATATTTGGGATCAAGCTGGACGGCATTGCGAAATTCGATGATCGCCTCCTTGATTTTGTCGTCATGGAGAAAGGTGATGCCTTTTTCATAAAATTCTTTCTTCTTTTTTTCATCCGTGGCGCATGCGACGAAAAAAAACAGACACAAAACGACGCAGATAATTTTGAGGCAATACGATGAAGTTTTCATGGAGCTTACATTCTCCTGTTGCAGAGTTGAAAAAGAATTGCAGTCTTCACAGCCCGTAATCGCTTATTTTTTTCCGCAAGGTCGACCGGTGAATGCCGAGCAATTGCGCGGCATGCACCTGATTGCCGTTGCAGGCCCGCAAGGCCTCGGCAATGATCGTCTTTTCCACGATACCGACCACATGCTCCATAAGCAGCGAGGGTTTGTCATCCGCCTGCCGCAATGCCCGGAAAAGCTCTCGTGCGGCAGCGGCAAGAGGGGAGGAAGAAATCCGGCCGGAGGGTTCCGCCCGGCCGGAGAGCTCAAAGAGTTCGGGAATGAGAATATCATCACGGGAAAGCACCATGGCACGCCTGATCCGGTTTTCCAGCTCCCGCACATTACCGGGCCAGGAGTATTCCTGAAAAGCCCGCATGGCGGGAGCGGCCACGCCGCAGACCGTGCGGTTCTGTTCCCGGTTGCAGCGACTGATGAAATGATCGACCAGAAGCGGGATGTCCTCTCGTCGCTCCCGCAGGGCAGGTATGGTGATGTGTACCAGATAGAGCCGGTAAAAAAGATCCTGACGGAAACGGCCGGCAAGCATCTCGGCATGGAGATCCTTGTTGGTGGCGGCAATGATCCGGGCCTGAACCGAGACCTGAGTGTTGCCCCCTACCCTTTCAAAACTTTTCTCCTGCAGCACCCGCAGCAGTTTCACCTGCAGCGAGGGCTGCAGCTCGCCGATTTCGTCCAGAAAGAGAGTGCCGCGGCCGGCGGCCTCGAACTTTCCCATCTTTCTCGCCGTTGCCCCGGTGAAAGCGCCCTGCTCGTAACCGAACATCTCCGGTTCCAGCAGATTCTCCGGCACCGCGCCGCAGTTGACCGCCACAAAAGGCTCCAGCCGGCGGCTGCTGTTGTCGTGGATGGCTCGGGCCACCAGCTCCTTGCCTACTCCGCTTTCGCCGGTGACCAGCACCGTGACATCCTGGGTGGTGAGCAGGCCGATCATCTTGTAAATCTCCTGCATGGCCGGGCTCCGCCCCACCATCCGGTCCAGGGAAAGGGCGGGCAGCGGCGGGTCGTCGCCGAGCGCGGCCAGTGATTTCCTGCCGGCCAGGATCTGGTGAATAATTTCCCTGACCCTGGCCAGATCAAAGGGCTTGGTCAGATACTCATAAGCGCCGAGCTGCATGGCCCTGATGGTTACCTCCATGGTGCCGAAGGCGGTCATGAAGATCACGGCGGCCGTGGGGAGCAGATGCCTGATTTCCGGGAGAAGCGCGAGGCCGTCCCGAGTCGACAGGCGATAATCAAGGAAGATGATCTCCGGCCTGTGAACCCTGATCAGCTCCAGCGCCGACTCCCCGTCCTCCGCCAGCAGGGCGGTGTGTCCTTCGTCCTTGAGAAACTCGGTAAATGCCAGGCGGATCATCTGTTCATCGTCAACCACCAGAATTTTACTCATCACTCCTCTTCTCCTCGGGCAGAAAGATGGTGGCCATAACCCCGCCTTCGGCGCGGTTGGCCAGATGCAGAGTGCCGCCGTGTTTCTCAACGATTTTACGGCTGGTGGAAAGCCCCAGACCCAGGCCCTCGGGCTTGGTCGAGTAAAAAGGCCTGAAACAGATATCGCTGTCGCCGCCCCGTATCCCCGAGCCGGTGTCGGCAACGGTGACGGCAACGCCGCCGGCAACAGGGGCTGAGGCAATCTCGATTCTGCCGCCTTTCGGCATGGCCTCCCTGCTGTTGATGATCAGATTCCAGAAAACCTGCTTCATTTTTTCCGGGTCATAGCGCAGTTCGGGCAACGATTGCGACAAACGGCTTTCGACATGAATATTGGCGGATTGCAGCGCCGGCGCGGCAAGGGCCAGCAGCTCGGTGAGCTGCTCGTTGATATTGCCGCGCGTCACCCGCAGTTCGCCGGGCCGCGCCCGTTCAACAATCTGCTCAATGATGCGCTCCAGCCGCTCAATTTCCTGAAGCAGCGAAGCGGCCATGGACTGATTACTTTCCTGGCCCTGAAGTCGATTATGCAGCACCTGGACAAACATCTTGATGCTGGTCAATGGGTTTCTGATTTCATGGGCCAGGCCCGCGGCCATTTGCCCGGCGGTGGACATTTTTTCCGACTCGACCAGTCGCTTTTCATATCCCTGCAACTGATCCAGCATGGAGTTGAAAGAATGCGCCAGCATACCGATCTCATCACTGCCCCGCACCAGCGCCCGCTGGCTGAAATCGTTGTCCGCGATCCTGCTCGTCACCCGCGCCAGTTCCTCCACCGGCAGGGTGATCGTTCTGACGATGAGATAACCGAGCAAAGTCAACCCAAGAATACCGGACAGGGCAAGCCAGCCGGTGGTGGCAAATATCCTGTTCTGCAGCTGATCCGATTCCCCGGCCGGTTTCCAGAGACAAAGAAAGGCCTGTCCGCGTCCGGGCAAGGTCAGTGACTGAATGACCGCCTGATAGCGAACGCCATGGAATTGGATGATCGGCTCGTTCGTGTCCTCGGCGCGGAAGCCTTTCTGCTTGATCTCCGCCGTCACATCACTGCGGGTAAAGCCCGGAAGAGTGCAATGCAATATTCTTCCCTGTCCGTCAAAAAGAATGATTTCGGCATTGATCACATCCTTCATCTGCAGAAGAATATGGGGATTCAGCACATAACTTGATTGGGAGATCACTCGGGCAACCCGGACCATCTGCATCCTGAGGTCATCCTGGAGATAGCGACCGATCAGATAGGAGGAGAGGAGCCAGAAAATGACCGCGGCAACAGCAAACAATACGGCAAATGGGAAAATAATCCGGACAAGAATTCGTTTTGAGCGTTTCCCGTAAACATGATGACTCACTCACGTGGCTCCATTTCCGATGAAAGTTGAAAGGAACTTCAACCTATCAAAACAGGAGGGTTTAGTCAACATGGCGGGATGCGGACGGGATATTTTCAAGCCGCGGCAGGAACTTGAGGAAAAAAGGCCAGATCAGCAGGGGCAAAAGAATCGCGGCCGCCATGCCCAATACCGGAACAGCCCGGGATTGACAGCCGATCCAGACAAAGAGCATGCAGGTCGGCACCGTGCCGAGCAACAGGGAAAGCAGAAACCTCCCCCATCCCATGCAGGCAAGCCCGGCAAGAATCGTCATCACCTCAGGCAAAATCGGCAGGATACGGCTGCCGATAATTGCGATCCCGCCCCATTGGTCAAAAAACCGCTGAAAACGATGCAGTTCTTCCTCTGATGCCAATCCGCGTATTGCCCTTCTGCCGGCAAAACGGGCCAGGGCATACCCCGTGACACCGGCTCCGGCGGACCCGGCAATGCTGAACAGAACACCGGCCCAGAAGCCGTAAACATTCCCCAGGGCGGCCATGATGCCGGTGGCGGGCACAGGCAGGACAAGATCGCTTAGCAACAGGGCAATCCCCACCAGCCATCCCCAGGCCTTCATTGAGGCAAACCATTCCCGGCACGCCTCCGGGCTGAAAAGGCGTTCAAAGTCTGCTCCGAACAGGGCAAACTCCAAGGCAAAGACAGCAGCCGGCAGCAGCATGATTACAAAAATCTTGGCAAAAAGCTTCATCGTCTCCCCGATGCCCGCGGCGGAATTTCCTTCAGCAAAAATAGCGACAAAAAATCACCTGTACAGCGGCGGCAAAAAGCCCTTTTCCTGTGCCGCCTTTTTTCTTTCATTCCGTATTTTTTCAAATTTAACCAGCAGTTTTTCCCCCTGCCACCTGGCCTCCTTTTCCCCTTTACCGTACAAAATCGCGTCAATTTCATACAGCAAGGAATCAAGCGTTTCATCGCGGACAAGCTGCCTGATATCAGCCGGGGCAAAGATTTTCTCCCCCGGCCAATAGGCCTGCGCCCAGACAATGGCCGCATTTCGTGCGGCAAGAGGATCATTTTGCCTACAGGCGGCGCGCAACATTGTGAATGCGCCGCTTTCTTTAACTTTCCGCGCCTCATTTTCCCCCCGGGGCATTTCCTTGGCCAATGCCGTCAGCTGCTGCCGTGCACGAAAAAACAAAAGCAGGGTCACGAGCCACAGAATTCCAAGCAGCCCGGCGGCAAAAAGCCAGACGTTCTTCTCCTCTTTACGATCAGCATGCGGGGCGGATGCGGATTCCGCCGCTGATTGCGCATGAACTTCCGGCGCGGGGCCCATGGCAACCTGAGAAACATTCTCCGGAGCACCCGTAATGTTCAATTCTTTTTCATTGATGACGGCATATTCCACCCCGGCTGTTTTTTTATTCCACCACGGAATACGTATCGCCGGCAGATGAAAAGTCCCTGATTTTGTCGGGATTAAGACAATGGATTCCCGGCGGACGCCCACAATCCCTTTCCCGGTAATCTTATTTTCCATAACGGCCTCACCCTGATACAGCTTGAGGCCGTCAATCTCCTTTATCTGAATCGGCGGCAACCGGCTCCCCGGCAAACCTTCAGCCGTCATTTCCATTGTTATGGTCGTTGCGTCGCCGACTTTCAAGTCACGCGGCCCCTGACTCCATTTATCGACAACGGTCAATCCCCCGACCGGCAGCCAGGCAGCACTGCCAGGATAACGCGGCGGCTTCTCCATGACCGTAATTTTTTCACTCGCACTGCGCAAGGTGACGGCTCTTTCCTCTCTGCCGAACGGATCAAAAAAGTCGCGCGATCGTTGCGGAGAAGCCACAGCGGCCTGGACAACCACCCGCGGTATTTCAAGCGACCCGCTTTTTTGCGGGAAGACGGCGTATTTAAGCTCAAAGACGCGATATGACTTTCCTGCAATTATCTTTTCATACGAGAGAGGATCAAGCGCCTCGACGAGTGCATCCGGAATGTGCGGCACGCCCGGGTCCTGAACTTTAACGCCGGCCTCCGCATATATCTTCAAGGTGTAGATAATCTGGGATTGAACATACGCTGAACGCGCATCAACATCTGTTTCAATAAACAGCGGCGCATCGCCGGCGTTGTTTTTGGGTTCCGCCTCTTGAACGACACGGACGGTTATAGGCTCGGTTTTTTCGTTCCCCACTGAAAATGACGGGATCCGCAAAGCCCCCTCATGTTTGGGCGTGAGCACGACTTCCACCGTGGTTGACGAGGTGACGGAGCCATTGATGATCCGCGTGCTGCGGCTCTGGTTCCGGCTGCCGACCAGGAAATCTTTTTCCAGTGCGGACAAATCAAGATCAGGAGAAAAAAAGCTGCCGTCCCTGCTGATCGCAAGAATGAGGGTTTCATCCAGCGCCAGGTTATTTCTGTCCACCGTTGCGGAAAGACCCGCGAAAACATCTGAAAACATCAGTGCCGTCATCAGGCAGCCGAGAAGTGTATGGAAAATTTTCCTGCCCATCATCACCAGATTTTACCCTCAAGAACGCTTTCCCGCCGGTTCTGTCTCTTCCGTGATTCAAATTCAAATTTCCGCTGCAGCAGCCCTCCGGAATTTTCCGGAACCAGCCTCAGCCATTGCTCAAGATCCTGCTGCTGCTCATTCGCGATTTGCCTGGAACTTTCCGTGGCAGACAAAGATCCTTGCTTTGCCTCCTGCTGTTCAGGGTTCTTATTGCCGGTGCTCATTGTTGCCTCATCTTCCCGTGCGGCTTCCGACTTTTCCCGGTCGCCGGCCGTGTTTTCCTTGCCGTCGGAGGCTTTTTCTTTTCGACCGGCAGACCGGCTTTCATGACTGCTTTTCGATTGGTCCCGCGCCGGTTGCGTATGCTGCTGCTCATCCCCTTGCCCCCGGCTTGCCGAATCACCCTGCCGCCGGTCACGTTCCGCTTGTTGCTCTTTCTCGCGCCGGCCATTGTCCCGCTGCCGCTGCTGCTCCTGCTGCTGCAACAAATTGCGCACCAAATCCCTGTTGAACCGGGCGTCCTCATGGTGCGGATCAAGCTGCAAAGCCTGCGCGTAAGCGTCTCTTGCCTCGGCATATTTACCCATCCCGGCAAGGCTGTTGCCGCGATTATAATGACCATCGGCCGTCGCATCGGCGCTGAAGGCCAGTCGCGCCTCTTCATACCTGCCGGCCCGGTAAGCGGCGGCTCCCTTCCATCCAGGTGTTTGAAAAAGGGCTGCGGCATTTTCGAAATCGTTGGCCGCAAATGCCCTGGCCGCCCGCTGATCCTTGCCCTGCCACAGTTCTTCCCAGGCAAAGGCGTGAACGTCCTGCCCGCCCATGAAGACCAAGAGCACAAAGCTCAGGAGCCATCCTCTCCTGAAGACAGACAAGGCCACGGGCATGACAAGCAGTACCAGCCAGAAGCCCTGTTCGTCCCATTGGTCGAATTCTCGCTCAATCCGGCGGAAATCCTTGCCCTGCGAAAGATGCGTTTCCGGTGCCAGCAGATAGTCAATATCGCTGTCCGTTAACTGAATATCACTGTAACGACCGAGATTTTCCGCCGCCGTTTGCCGCAGCAGAGAACGATTCATGCGCGGTATGACAATCGCGCCCCGCGCATCTTTTAAGAATCCGCCGTCATTTACCGGAATAGGCCCCCCTTCTTCGGTTCCCACGCCAATAACGGAAAGGCTCACATTCTTCCCATTGAGCAGACTGCTGATTTCCTCGATATCATTTTCCGTAATTTCATCAGTCAACAGAAGTATTTTCCCCCGCCCGGACGACGCCTCCCTGAACAAATCCAGGGCAAGGGCAACAGCCTCCCCGACATTACTGCCGTAGCTCGGCATGATTTCAGGCGTCAAGGCGGGAATCATGGTGGAAATCGTGTTGGTGTCATCGGTAAGGGGGCAAACGACATGAGCATCTCCGGAGTAGACGACAAGCGCGGTGGTCCCCTCCTTTCTGCTTTTCAGGATATCGATTATTTTGTGTTGCGCCCTGGTCAGCCGGTTCGGGTTCAGATCCTCCGCATACAAGGACAAAGACAGGTCTTGGATAATGACGAGAGCATCTTCGCTTTTCTGTACCGGCTGCGGCATTTTTTGCCATACCGGGCCGGCCGCGCCGACACTCGCGGCAATCCAGGCCAGCAGCAGGAAGGTCAACGGCCGCTTCTCCCGGCTTTGCAAACCGGTATCCAGCAAGTGCGGCAAAAGCGAACCGTCGATGGCCTGATGCCACTGACTGAACCGGGTTCTCCGGTGCCGGAGCAAGCCCGTCAGCACCAGGGCGGGAATGATCAAAGACAGCCACAGCGGACGCAAAAAATGAAAATCGGCATAATGAGCCAAAAAACCTTCCATTTATCTTCCGCCCGGACGCTGAACGCTAAAAGAGAATGGGATATGGAGCAAGGCCGTCAGAAAACTTACAAGCAGTGCCGCGGCAAGCGGCCAATGGAACAGCGCCTTGACCGGCCTGACTATTTCATTATCCTGAGCCACTGGTTCCAGTTCATCAATCATCTGATAAATCTCTGCAAGCTCTTCTGATTTCCGGGCCCGGAAATAACGGCCGTCCGTTAAACGCGCAATTTCCCGAAGCATATCTTCATCAAGATCACCGGATGGATTAACCCGGCGAGTGCCGAAAAAATCACGGACCATTATTTCATCCGCCCCAACCCCGATGGTGTAAATTGTAACCCCGGTCCGGGCCGCCAGCTCCGCTGCCTGCAGGGGCTGCAAATTCCCCGCCGTATTTCTGCCGTCGGTGAGCATTATCAGAACCCGATGGTCCGCCGGCCGTTCTTTCAGGCGCTTAACGGCAAGGCCGATCGCGTCGCCGATTGATGTTTTTTTGCCGGCAAAGCCGATCTGCGCCTCATTAAAAAGTTTTTTAACCGTCTGCCGGTCAAAGGTGAGGGGGGCCTGGATATAGGCTTCCGTGCCGAAAAGGATGAGCCCGACCCGGTCACCGGTGCGCCGGTCGAGAAATTCATTAAGGACTTTTTTCACCAGCGTGATCCGTGACACCTGGCTGTTGCCGATCACCATATCCTCCCGGCCCATGCTGCCGGAAATGTCAACAGCAACCAGAAGATCACGGCCGGAGACAGGCAAAGCCACCGGATCACCTATCCATTGCGGCCTGCCGAGGGCAACCACCAGCAGACACCAGATTGCCGTTAAAAACAGCAGCCTGAAAAAATGCAACCGGCCTGATTGTGCTTGTCCGGCAAAACCGGCCACTTCCGCAAAAAATGGAACAAAAACCGCCGCATCATCCCGGGTCGCTTTGGGCACGCCCCAGTAAACCAACAAGGGTGCGGGAAGAAGGAGGAAGACCCAGGGCCAGACAAAATTCAACATGCTTTATGATCTTTTATCCATTTGGCTGCTACCTGTATAATCCGCTCACCGTCAACCTCGGCCACGGGGCGATACAGATCATGCCCCAACGCCGCCCCGGGCCCTTGGGTAAATTGATCCGTCCCGGCGGTTTGATCCAGGAATTGCAGCCACTTATCGCCCGCCAACCGGGCAACGGCCTGCGAACCGAAACTTTGCACGGCGACCCGTCGCACAAGAACCGCCGTTTGTATTAATACGGCTTTGCCGTCAGGGTTCCCGGCAAGGCGCTCCAGTTCTTGCAGGGCGAACTTTCTGTAGCGGCGTTTCATGCGGAATTTTTTCAGGAAATATCCTCCCCCCACACAGAAAGCTGCAAGAAGGACGGAGACTATCCACCATCCCGGCGCCGGCGGCCACCAGCTCACGGGAACGGGCAGGTGTATGTCGCGTAATTGAGATAAAGGATGCCGCGTCATTTTTTTACCCCGAGCAGATTCCTGAAATAAAGAAGGGGGGAATCCTGCGTTGATATCCGGAGAAGAGGGATGCCCATGTCCGCAAGTTTGCGTTTGAGCTGCGCGATTTTTTCCTGAAAATTTTTCTGATAGCGCCTGCGGATTTCCTGATCACCGGTATGAATCACTGCCCGCCTCTCACCGTCGGTCACGCTGTAGTATCCAGGCGGCGGCAGGCTTTCTTCCAAAGGATCAAAGACCAATATTGCGGATATATCATTGTGGAGGCTTAACTGATAGACATGTTTTTCGCCATCTTCGTTGAAATGGCGAAAATCGCTTATAATGAAAATGTTCGAACCGGGCCGGACAATTCTGCGAAACTCTTCCAGCGCCCTGCTTAACCCCCCGCTGCAATCAGATGAATTTCTGCGCAACTGATGGTTGAAGGAATTAATTTGGCTTAAGAGTCGCAGGACATTTTTTGCGCTTCGTTTCGGCCTGACTTCGGAATGCTCATTGCCGCTGAAAACAAGCCCGCCAACCCTGTCGTTATTTTGAAACGCCGCCCATGCAAGGAGCGCGGCTGAATTGGCCGCCGCAACTGATTTAAAACATTTTCTGCTGCCGAAAAACATGGGGAGGGACTGGTCGACCAGGAGTAAAACAGGCCGCTCCCTTTCCTCGTGAAAAAGTTTTGTGTGAGGGCTCCCGGTGCGTGCGGTAACCCGCCAATCAATGGTCCTGATATCATCCCCGGCCTGATATGCCCGAACTTCTTCAAACTCAATTCCACGGCCGCGAAATTTTGTCTGATGCGGCCCGACAAGAAGACTGAATGCCTTCTTCTGCTTGCCGAGGTTAAGATCACGCGCACCAAAACGCAGGCGAATCAATTCCTTAAGATCGCTATAGGCGCCGTTTTCCCGTGCGGTAAAGAGATCGCTTGCCATATCAGGCGACAGGGACATGCTGCAACAGTAAATCGATGACCTGATCCTTGGTCGTCCCGTTCGCCTCAGCCTCAAAACTGAGAATCAGCCTGTGCCGCAATATATCATGCACGACATCCTGCACATCATCCGGACTGACAAAATCACGGCCCCGCAGCCAGGAAATTGCCCGAGAGCATCTGTCAAGCGCAATCGTTGTTCTCGGGCTCCCGCCGTAATCAATCAAACCCGCCAGAGCGGCTGAATAATTCTGCGGATTGCGTGATGCGATAACCAATTGGACAATATATTCTTCCACCGGGGCGGCCATATGGATATCAAGCACTTCCTGCCTGGCCAGAAAAATTTCATTCAGGCTGACGGCTCTGCGCGGTTTTATCTGTTGCCGGCCTGCCTCCAGTCGCGCCAGGGCTAAAATTGCCCGTTCCGCTTCGACAGAAGGATAATCTACTCGCACATGCATGAGAAAACGGTCAAGTTGCGCCTCCGGCAAGGGATAGGTTCCTTCCTGCTCAATGGGGTTTTGCGTGGCCATTACCAGAAATAATTCCGGCAATTTGTATGATTGCCCGCCGATAGTGACCTGCCTTTCAGCCATTGCTTCCAGCAGGGCCGACTGGACTTTGGCCGGAGCACGATTTATTTCATCGGCCAACACCAAATTATGAAAAATCGGCCCACGCTGAAACCGGAAACTACCGTCTTCCGGTTGATAGATATCGGTTCCCGTCACATCAGCCGGCAGAAGGTCAGGCGTGAATTGTATCCTGTGAAAATCGCCGTCAAGACCTTCGCCCAAACACTTAATGGCCTTTGTTTTCGCAAGACCGGGTGCACCCTCCACCAGGAGATGGCCATCGGCCAGCAAGACGATCAGCAACCTTTCAACAAGTTTCTCCTGCCCGACAATCTGCCCTTCCAGCCAGTTCCTCAATTCCGCGAATGCATGCTTGGTTTCCATCGTAAAACACTGTGGTCTCATGGTTGAAAATTATAAATATGAGCCTCTTGCAAAATGACGAGAGGTTTTATTTGAAGATTATTTGTGCATGATATATTGAAATGGATTGAACTTCATGCCATTTTTGCAAGAGGCTCCAAGGTACAAAATCCCTGGGAGAAAACACCGCATTTGATAAGCACCACCTTTACCTCTCCCGCGCATCCAGAACCTCCCGAACCATTTTCGCCAACACCTTTCTTTCAACAGGCTTCATGGCAAATCTCTTTATCCCCAGTTGCACGGCCTTTTCTTCGGTTATCCGGGAACTGTAGCCCGTGCAGAGAATTATGGGAATATCCGGACGTATTTTCAGCACCTCTTCAGCCAGTTCGAAGCCGGACAGATGCGGCATGGTCTGATCGGTCAGGAGCAGGTCAAAATTGCCGGGAAATGACCGGAACAGCTCTAAAGTCTCCTTGCTGTCGGTCTTTGCCGTGACGTCATAACCAAGACGCTCCAGGGTCATCTTGTACATGCCGGCAATGCCGGCCTCATCGTCCACGATCAAAAGGCGCTCCCTGCCCGTGGGCAGTGGTTCCGGTTGCCGCACTTCAACGGCGATATTACTTTCTTCCGCGATAGCGGGGAAAAAGACCGTAAAGGTGCTGCCCTGCCCCGGGCTGCTTTCCACCGTGATAAAGCCGCCGCAGCGTTGCACGATTCCGTGAACCACGGCCAGGCCCATCCCACTGCCCTTGCCGATTTCCTTGGTGGTAAAATAGGGCTCGAAAATTCGTTGCACCGTCGCCGCGCTCATCCCCTGCCCGGTATCACGTACCGTCAGCGCAATGAAAGGACCCGGGGCACTTCCTGGGGCATCCAGGATGTCTTCTCCCCGCAGTTCGATCCGTGCCAGGGTCACCGTTACAACCCCTTTTTCATCTTCCATCGCATGCAGTGCGTTGGTGCAGAGATTCACCAGCACCTGATGGACATGAGTCGGATTTGCCAGAATAAAACCGCAGGCCGGATCAATTTCTTCCCGGATCTCTATGGTGCTCGGCAATGAAGCGCGCATCAGCTTCAACGCCTCGTTGATGATGAAAGAGGGTTTTACCGGTTGCAGAATCTCCTCCCCCTTGCGGCTGAAGGTGAGAATCTGCCTGACCAGTTCCTTGGCGCGATTGGCCGCCAGGAAAATCTGCTCGATATCCGCCTTTGCGGGATTATCGTCAGTCGTTTCAATCAATGACAATTCCGCATAGCCAAGTATGGCTGTCAGGATATTATTGAAATCATGGGCAATGCCGCCGGCCAGGGTGCCGATGGCTTCCATCTTATACGCCTGGCGCAGCTGGCTTTCGATTTTTTCCCGCTCGACAATTTCCCGCGCCAGATCCTCATTGCTTTGCCGCAGTTCACGGGTGCGGAGCTCCACCTTTTTTTCCAGTTCCTCGTGGGCCTTTTTCAAGGCATCCTCGGCCCGCTTGCGCTCGGTTACATCATGCATGGAGGCGACCGCGCCCAGCCGGTTGCCCTGGGCATCAACCAGGGGTTGAGAGGAGGCCAGAACAAACCGTTTTTTGCCTTTTTCCGGGGCGATGACCATTTCATAATCCTTGACAAACTCGCCGTGCAACGAACGAAACAAGGGGATATCCTTCTTTTCCATCCGGGTGACGCCGTCCGCCAAAAACAAATCATAATGTCTGGCCCATTCATCGGCGGGAATGGGCTTTTCCGACAGACCGTGAAACCGGCGGGCGGCACGGTTGAACAGGGTCAACACCCCCTTCTCATTACAGGCAGCCACTCCGTCTTCGATATTGTTCAGCACGGCATCGAGAAAGTCGCGCTCCTTCTGCAATTGCTTTTCCAGGGTCGTGCGGCTTTCTATTTCCTGCCGGAGTTCCGCCGTCCTTTCCGCGACCCGTCTTTCCAGGCCGCTCTGCGCCAGTTGCAGGGCCTCTTCCGCCTTTTTCCGTTCCGCGATGGTATCCGTCAGCTCCTTATTGATGGCGACCAGGGAGCGATATCGCCAGAAAGCCATGAGACAGGCGGAAAAAACCAAAAAAGTGATGCTGAAAATGGCGATTCTTTTCGGTGTCCAGTATGTCGGCGGACCGGCGAACCATTTTTGTTCAAATGCATGAAAAATCGACCCTTCATCCGTCTTCAACCGTGCAACGTGGCCGTCAATGACTCGCAACAGCCCTGGATTGCCCCCGTGACGCGCAACAGCAAAATAGGCGGAAAAAGGATGAAAGACGATCGGCGTCTTATGGAACGAATGCATCTTCTGCTTGTCAAACCCATAGGTGTTATTCACCGCCACCGCATCCACTTCATTGTTGCCGAAAGCGGCAAAAGCCTCCTCATAATTATCAAACTCGACATAATGCACGGGTATTTGAAACGCCGTCAGTAATTCCTGCAAGGCCTCGGTGATTTTATTTTTTCTCCTGACCCCGATTTTCTTATCTTTTAAATCCAGAATACCGCTGATACGCAGATCACGGGAATAGACCGTGCCCCAGAATGTCCAGACCGGTTCCCTGGAAAAAAGAAAATCCGCCTCTCGTTCAGGCGTTTGGCCCAAGGAGGTCATCAGGTCGATCTTGTTTTCCTTGATAAGCTCAAGACAGTCCTTCAGTTCACAGGTGACATATTCCAGTTGCCAATTTTCTTGTGCGGCGACGTGGTCAAGAACCTCGACAAAGAGTCCTTTCGGCCCGCCCTCATCATAGACAATCGGTTTGTTCTGAAATATGCCTACCTTGACACGGTCTTTCGCCCAGAGCGGATGAACGGCAACGGCAAGAACCGTTGTGAGGGAAAAGAATGTGAGTGATAAAAATTTCAGCAAGGCATTTTTTTGCATGTGGACCCAGTTGATGATTTCGTGAAAACTGACAATTAACCACAGAGGTCACAGAGGCCACAGAGATAACTAATTGTAATTAAAAATATTTTCTCTGCGACCTCTGTGTACTCCGTGGTGAAAACAGACTTTTTACGAGTTCATCATTTATGATCAAAAATAACCACGGGTTAAAAATCCATCGGCACGTCAAAAACAAAGAAGCCAACCTACCGCGCCTCAAGCAGTTTTTGCACCTGCTCCAGGGTCATTTTCACCCGGGCTTCCAGCCGCGCATCAAGGGCAAACCGTTCACGCGCCATGACCCCGATCTTTTGCACCTGCAGCAGCACGGCTTCGCCCGCTGTTTCAAGCAGCGGCGGATTATAGGGAATTGAGGGCAGATACCACTCCCGCGGCCGGTAATCAAAGAGTGTTTCCACCAGTTTGACTTCAAGATCAGCGGGCAGGCCGGTCAGCAGCATCCGCTCGCAGGATTGAAGCAACGGCAGGTCGAGACGATGGCTGAGCAGCGGGCCGTGCAGCCAGTGCAGTTTCTCCTCCATGTCAAAATCGGGGTTTGCCATCTTTTTTTCCAGCAGGGCAACCGCCGCCTCGTCGCCGTTTTTCACCACCGCCGCAACCGTCAGGTTGGAAAAACCGTCGTCCGGCTGCCAGTGAGCATCCCAGAAGCGGACAACTTCCGGCGGTGGCGGCTTGATCACGCTGCTGGCCGCAATCAGCAGGTCAATGCGGGCATCCTCAGCCATGAACACCCGGCTGGTTGTCAGGGCCACCAGGACCTGGCGGGCGCCGGCCAGGGGATTGCGGGTCAGTTCATCCATGATGCGGCGCAAACGCAGACGTTCGGGGCGGCCGGAATAGGCCGTCTCGTCGTCCAGTTCAGCCAGAAAATCAGGGGATGTGAGCCGGGCCAGCAGTTCGGCATGGTCCTCGGCCCGCATACTCCGGGCCAGTCCCAGGGCATCGACTATGATCTGTTTTTCAGGAGGAATTGCGTTTGTGCCGTTTTCACTCATGGAGCTCACCGTTTTCTCATTGTTTTTTTCAGCATGGACAGCCGCCGCGCCCAGCAGCACCAGCAGCGGGAGAACAAAACAGGCAAAGCGCATCATGGCGGCACCACCGGACTCTGGTGCATGGCCCGGGCCTGGATGATGTCGAAATCCTGGGCCTGGGTTGTCGGATTGATCCAGTGCATGACGTTTTCCCCGGGCGGCACCAGCAGTCCGTCCCAGAAGATTCCTCCGGCAACAAGCGCGGCCGGGGCGTCGGCCGCCGTCATATCCCGTTGATCACCGGCGCCCGGCGCGCTTTCCGGCACCCCTTCCACCCGATGGCCCAGGGCAAGAACATGGCCCAGCTCATGGGCAATGGTGCCGGCATAGGTGAACTGGGCCGCGGCATTGGCCGGGTCGCCGTTGGCATCGGTGACATACATGGCGGCAAGCTGCGGATAGGTGCCGGTGTTTCTTTCCCGGGCGGCCAGCAGATTCATGGTGACGGTGCCGGCCGCGCCGTCCGGATCAACCCCGGAAGGCAGAATCCACGAGGTTGACGGGCTGCCGTTGTCGGTGATGGTCGCTCCCGCCCCGTTTGCCGGGTAATCGGTGGCCGCGCCGAGATTGCCGCCGGCATCGGAATGAATGTAGGCGAAATTAAACACCCCCCGCCGATAGTTGAGCCGGGTGGCAACGGCAAAACCGGTATCCGCGATGCGCCTGGTCCGCCCGGCGGTGACGCTGATCCTGAAAATGCCGTCATGGTCGGTGGCCCTGGCGCTATGGGTGCGGGTGGTATTGGTGTCCGGAACAAGCTCCAGGGCCGCCTGCCGCAGAATGCGGTTAACGATATCGAGATGGGCGCGGACATTATCCGGTGTGGCCCGGGGTTGGCTTGATCGGCCGGGGCCGTTCAGGATATTGGCGCGGAAGGGAATCTGCCGGATGGAACGAACCAGCGCCCGGTACTGGGCAAAAAGCGCCCCCTGGAAGCGCACTTCCAGCCGCACCTCTCCTTCATGGGTGCCGTAGACCAGCACCCGGCGCCCCCTGGGCCGGCCGACGAAATCAACCGCGCCGCCGCCCGCCACCGACACCACGCTCCATTCCAGCCGGGGATCATCATCGGTGAAATTAAGCGATCCGGGATGATAATAGGTGAACTCGATGCGCGCCGCGGTCTGATTGGTGGCTTCCACCGCGGCCAGGATGGGGATCACCGCCGGGTTGGGAATGATGTTGATGTTGTCGCCAGGCGCGATGACGTTCAGATCCGTGCAGCGCTGGGCCGGCAGCAGGGCCGCGGACGGGGACAGCGGCGGCCTGCTCGGCAGCGACCCGTCCGGCGGCACGGGCCGGACCGGGCAAAGCTCGAAGCGCGCCTCATGGGTGGCGCCGGAAACCGTGGTGCAGGTGACACTGCCGTGATGCTGGCGGGTGGCGAAAATTGTCGGCGGCGTATGGCGGGCAAAACGGCCGAGCACCGAAAGCTCCACCGTCCACTCCACCGTGTAATATCCGGTGGAGCGACGCCAGGTGCCCTGACGCAGGGGAGTGAGATTTACGTCAATGGTGCCCAGATGATCGTCGTTGATGACGTCCTCGTCATAGGCGGCAAAACGCAGATGGATTTCATGGCCGTCACGGACATTGACCTCGGCCCGCCATTGCGCGGGTTCGAAATTGATGAAGCGCTGCTCCACCGCGTTAAATATCCGGCTCCGCTCCCCGACATTGGTGCCATCCACCGAGGCATGAAAATACCATTCCCCCGAACCGAAGGTATCCGCGTCCCTGCGGACAAACACCCTGCGAAACGTTATCCGCACTCTTTCGTCGGCCGGCATTGTTCCCTCCCCCTGTTGTTCAGCTGCCGTGAATCTCTTTCAGCTTGTTCCGGGTCGCGTCATCGACCGCGCCGCTGACCTCAAGCCCATATTCTTCCTGGAAAAAGCGCAGGGCGGCCTCCGCTTCTTCCGTTATTGCATCATCATTGGTATTGCCGCAGTCAAAACCGAGATTGGCCAGTCGCTGCTTGACCCCGCGGGTTTCGCTGACCGGATCCAGCGCGCCCAGCATAAGGGGAATTTCTTTTGCACGGGTGGTGTTCGGTTCGAGGATAACCTTGCCGCGCCGGGCGCCGGGCGGGATGGAAAACTCAATCATGCCTTCGCCGTCCGTGGAGCCTGCCGTCACCTGGCCGTCAATTTCAAGACGGTACGGCAGGTCCGGGCGCGTCTCATCCTGGGGAGTGCTCGCCGTGCTCTGGATGACGTCGCCGGATTCCTGGGAACCACCGGCATCCGGAGGCGGCTCCCGCATGATCTTCAGCCGGATTTTCGCCGGCACCCCTTTTTTCTTAAACCTGTGCCGCTCGTCCGTTCCCCCGCTTTCCTGTTTTTCTTCCACGTCGGGAACCATGACCACATCTTCGGCAAGCAGGACATTGGGGTCCTGGCGCACATTTTTCAAATCCGCGTTGTCGGAATGGTTCCAGATCGTTTCCCAGAAATGACCGTATTTTTCGGCAATGCTGGAAATACAGTCCCCTTGGCGGACCACATGTTTGGTGCTCATGGCAGACTCCCTTTTTGTTCAATTATTTATTGTAAGCCGATTCATTACGAGCTGTCAAAAGGTAAAAAACGCCTGCTGTCTCCGGTTGACACGAATCACCTGTTTGCGATATCTTCGGAAAGAAAGCATAATCGGCACATGAACTACGACAGGGATCAGCTCACCGAAGCGGCACGAATTGCGGGCCCTCTGCCTTGAGCGACAATCCGTGAGCCTTGAGTTGCTCAGCTCCAACCGGGCACGGTTTCGGCTATCTCCAGGCCCTTTTTGATAAAGGGTTCCAGCAGTTTTGCCGTTTCCTCAAGCTGCTTGGGGGTCATGGCGGCAACCTCGGGCACGGCCGCCTCACCCATGGCCTGCGCCACAGCCCCTTGCGGGATCGGCACCTCCATTGCCGTTTGCGGTATTCCCGCCGAGGCTCCGGTCGCAGCCTGTCCGGCGGCAAGCAGAACCGCTCCCGCGGCAAAATGGGAAGAGGCATCGCCTGCCATTGCGGCTAATTCCGTTGCCGGCTGGGCAAAAGCGGCGGCATTGGCGGCCCAATAGGACGGCGAGGACGGCGATAATCCCTGTGCGGCATTGAATGCCGTTGCCTGGGCCTCTGTTCCGGGATTTTCCGCCCAGTCGAGGGCTGCATCGAGCGCCTTCATCTCTTCATCCGACAGGCCGGCAACCGCGCCTCCCATCTTGGCGCTCCCTACCGCCCATTCCACCGATTTCTCATCCGGCATCATGCGGGCCAGGGAATGCACCGCCTCAAGGCTTTTTTTCCCCTGCTGCAACGTATTGATAAATACGGATGGCGCGAGATTTTCCGCCGCCACGGACTGCACCTCGGGCGGGCAGGCAAATTTCCCGCAAATTTCAAGCAGGCTGGGAATTTCAAAAACAAAGGCCATGTGCTTTCCTCATTTTTTGCATCATTTATCCGGCAAACCGGCAACAATGTATCCTGAGATACTGTATTTCTCTTCAGCACTGTTTGTCAAAAGGTAAAAAAGAAAGCCATTGCGTGTTGACAAGGCTCGTTGGTGTGCGATATGCTCAATGAAACACCGCCGGAAATGACCAGAAAATACAATAAGATATCCACCTGTCAGCCGAGTCCTCTTTTTGATTTGGCACGAGAGGGGAAAAATGAAAATGACGAATCCATCGGATAGCTAAAAAAATGCGCTCCGGAACAAACAGCGAGGAAATCAGCCCGGCTGCCCTGCAACCCGGCGACATCATCCTCACCGGCGGATTTCACTTTGATCACCATCAGGTCAATGTGGCCAATGCCCTGGTCAGCGCTCTTGCGGCAGCCCATTTCAGCCAGGTCATGCTTTACACCGGCAACGGTCAAATTGTCCCGCAAGGGGGCACACGATCCGCCCGCCTGCAAGACGCCTTGCAGGGAACGTCCCATGCCCTTGTTGTGCGTCCCCGATACCTCAACCGCAAGGCCCATGAGCGTGTCAGCCAGGCCGCCGGATTAAGCCGCCAAGACCGCGCCTTTGGTGACGACCCTCTTTCCCTTTGCCACCATCCCGAATCCATCCGCTTCTCCGCCAAGAACATCACGCGACAGCTGCGGTCAGGCCAACAAAACCATTTGCACCAGCGCGTTCCGCACCTGCTTGACAGTTCCGGCCTGCTCTTTGACGCATACCGGGAAGCGGGATTTCCCCTGGGCAGCCTTGATCCCCGCTTCTGCCGGCCCCGGGATTACGTCACCGCCTACCGGCGCGGCGCCTTGCAATTTGTCGGCATCCTCCAAGGCGGGGAAAGATTACCGGCGGAAGCCGCGGCGGACGACAAAACAGACATTTTCCGCAACCTGCCGAAATCCCGGGGCTTTTTTATCATCGGGAAAAAAACCGAAGCCGCGCCGTCCTCCCCCCCACCACCGCCGCCGGCCCGGCCCGCACCGACCCGGGATCCGCTTGAGGATATTGCCCCGGCCCAAGCGGCAACACTGAAAGCGGCCGCGGCAAACGGCTCACCCTTTTGCGAACCATGACTGAAATTGTAAATCTCCCGGCGGGAGAAAACAAAGATCGCGGCAGGGAAATGACGATTTTCCCGGTGAACACCGCCGAAGACGCATGCACGGTCTTGACCCGTCTGTGGAGCCTGGTCGACCGGCAAGCGGGCGCAAAACTCTACGCCATCCTGGACGGGGCGCGGGATGTGCGCATCTACCACGCGCTGGCGTCGTGCGACTGTGAATATCTCTGTCTTTACAAGGGAAACCTGCCCCTGGTGCTGGCCGAGGCCGCGCCTTATCTGGTCGAGCTGAAGCCGAAATCACGTTTTGCCGAATGGCTTGCCGCGCAGGGATGGGGCAACAGCTGGGGCATCTTTTTCACTGCCCGGCACGACCTGTTTGATGTTGTCAGCCATTTTCGCCGGTTCATCCTGGTGGAGGATGAAGAGCGCAACACCCTCTATTTCCGCTTTTACGACCCCCGGGTGATGCGAGTCTACCTGCCGACCTGCACGAGGGATGAACTGAAAATGGTTTTCGGGCCTGCCCGTCATATTATCATGGAAAAAATGCGTAAAGAGAAAGGGATTGTCTTTTCCCTGGAGAAAGGGGAACTGCTGGTCCAGGAAATTGACTGCGGCTGAATACGAACCCATGTTGACGATTCGCAAAGAACAGATGGCAATTTTCCAGGATCAGCTTGATGGCGCTTTCATCGACATGATCATTGAACATCTGCGCCGTTACCATTTCACGGCGGTGCAAGCCGATACGGACGACACACTGAAATCCGCCATTGCCGACGGCCTCGGACGGGCAGACGCATTCGGCCTGACACGCCGGAAAGACCTGATCGCTTTTGTCACCATGATGTTTGAAATAGGCGCGGATTTCGCATCATGCCCCGTCTTTCAGAAATATCTTGCTGATCCGGAAATCCCGGTCAATGAGAAAATGGCACGGCTGCTTCACGAAACAACCGACGACGATTGGCAAACGGCACGCCGCATGCTTGCCGAGAAAGAAACCAGGATCACCTCATGAGTTTTCACTGTTCCATCTGCGACAAGGTCGTTGTTGCCAGGGCCGGCGATGCCTGCGGCCGCTGTCAAACCGTGGAATCGCACAAAACCGGCAGCAGCGACCCAAAACCCGGTCCTGTGGCAAAATGTGAAAAGATCACGGTCACCCCGCACATCATGGTGGAGTATCTCGTTGTTTTACGTGATCGCAAATTAAGCACCCACCAGGAGGGTGGTGAAGACAAGATAGTGACCGATGCCGTCGGCGTTGAACTGTGGCTGGAACAGGACAAGGAAAGTCCCAAGTTTGACAAGGGTGCGACCTTGTCGCTCAGCGGTGCCGGGAAAGCAGATTGTTACGAAGACAAGGAACTCACCAAAAAAGTCGATCTCACCAAACCCCTGGCCAATGACCGGCTCAGCGGAAAAACAAAACTGAAGCTCTGGCTGGCGGGCACCGCTGCGGGAAAATGCACCCTGAAGCTGGAGGCGGAAAAATCAGACAAAACGGAATTCATCCTCGCCAAACCGGCAGAGAAAGAAATCGGCGTGGTGGAACTTCTCCTGCAGGTGCATGCCCAGGACCAGACCGAGCTTGACAAAATCGAAGTTGACCCGGATGAGGATCCAATCGCCACCTACCATACCAATTTAAAAAACAAGGCCCTGCCTCCTCAAAAAATACTGAGCGACGAAGACAAGGTAAAAAAAGGCCGCCTCCTGCACACCCAGAAGGACAACCACCACGGCCGGGCCAGGATCGTCATCAAGCAACTCCAGGCGGATTACTGTCCGGTCGGCAGTGATCCGTATGACATCGTGCTCAATGAAACAAACACCTCAGGCGCCGTGGAAATCTTCGACGCGGAATCCGCAGGCACGGCCCAGCCTTTGCCTCTGAAAATAAAACTGGCTGATCTGAAGACCGCGGACAAAATCTTGTGGGTGCAAGGGAAGACAGCGACGAAAAAATGGCGCGCTGCGCGTCTGGATCTGGGATTGGACCGGGCGGACGGCGGTATGAAAAAAACACCGAAACGCAACGGAGACTGGGCCAGGTTTACGGTGGTCACGATCAAGGAAGTCAAGGTGGATTACACCGCCCCGACCGACCGGGCAGCGGCGTGGGACAGCACCAACAAAAAATTCTTCATCAACCTGAAGGCCGCCTGGGACAGCACCAATAAAAAATTCACCATTGACGGCAATACCGACAAAAACGGCAGAAAGATCACCATCGGTGCCCAATTAAGCGAAAAAATCGCCGGAGTGTCCATCCACTTCATGCTGGCGCCGGACAAAAATAACGGCAAAGCCGCCAACTGGGGCAAGGATATGCCCACCACATGGAAATGGAAGGGAATTGCCGGCGCATTAAAACATGACGACAAGGCGGCGAGAAAGAAACTTCTCCATCTTTCGGCAACCACCGATGCCGATGGCTACGCGAAAAAAGAGCTTATCCTCTCCCGCTTCGGCGGCGATATTTTCCAGCCGGCCTGCTACATCAACGAAGATCCCCATCTCGCCAAATATGTCCACGGCCATACGGACCTGGAAAAGAGAAAACCCGTTTTCGCCGCGGACCAGATCAAAGTCTGGCGCAAATTCTGGTACCAGTTCACCAAGGCCGACGGGTTCACTCCCCCGCAACCGGCAGCCGCGGTGACGGCTTATGCCGATGTGCGGGCCGAGATGGTTCTGGATCAGACCATTTCCTTCAAACGGGAGGCATCCACCCCGGCGGTCGCGGGTGAAAAGGTCGCCCCGGCGCGCACCTTTTACAAAAAATACATAATTGCCGGCGGCAATTCCGAGGACTGGGTCGCCAATGTCGGCGACTACAACAAAAACGCCATCGCCAATGCCTGTTACGACCCGAAAAGCGATCAGCCGGTCAAAAACCAGCTCATTGTCTGCAGCTACCAGTATGATGTTAAAAAATCCGGCAACAAACGCAAAGCCACCGGGAAAAGCGCGCCCATCACCTCTGACATCCACGGCAGCAAGATCAAGATCACCCTGGATAAACCGGTGTTTGATCCACCCCTCGACGGCGGCAGCATGGTCGTCGAGCTGTACTGGTACCGAAAATCCACTCCGGGAGCCAAGACCAATATCGCCTCCGCCAAAGCGACAATTCCAAAGCCCCGGGCCAATAATCGGGAGATTGAAGTCGAAGTGCCGGTCATTACCCCCGCGCCGGCTGCCGGCAACGCCTCCGTCTTCATTGTCGCCACATGCTGGAGTCCATGGGGACCGTATCTCGGCGAAAGTTTCGGCAAGCATTCGCTCATCGTCTATGACTCGGCGGATGAAGCGGATTACAACGACACGGTGGTGCACGAAATCGGCCATGCGCTGAATCAGACACCCAGAACCGGGACCCAGCCATCCCCCCTGGTGACGCCGGTAACCGCCGGCGGCGGCGGGATTCCCGACCATCCCAACCAGGCGGACCGGGGACAGGGAAATCACTGTCAGGTCAACGACGGGGTTGACGCGACCTCAGGGGAAACGAAATACAAATGCGTCATGTACGACTCAGGGCCGATGCAATGGGGTTTACACAAATATTGCGCCACGTGTCATCCCTATCTGCTCGTGGAAAACTTCTCAAGCTTTAAGGACGCATGACGCCATGACCCACAAATCCTGCCTGGCCCTGGCTGCGGCCATCCTTCTGCTGGGATGCCAGGTTGCAACAAGCACGGGCATACCAACTCTTCCGGACAAGGAAATACAAATCATGCAGACAGCACAACCGGAACCAGCACGGGAGAATGTCATCAACCTGCTGCGACTTACCGACAGCGGTTACTTTGACATTGACGAAACGATTGAGGATGAACTGACCGGCACCCTGATCGTTATGGATGACTTCGAAGGCATTGCCATCGGCGCGCCCCGTGCCGTGGACATCGAAGCAAGAAGCACGCTGCCGCTGCTCTGGGCAAGACGGGCCAGCGGTCTGCGCAACTGGCAGGTGGAGCCGATGCGCAACGCCATTGTTGTCGTCTCTGATCTGAGCCGCGGCCGCATCTCCTCCCACTATGCCTTTGCCGGCCCCAAAAGAATCGCACTGAACCAGATAGACCGGTCAGCCATGGGCGACATACCGGGACGCGATGTGGCGGAAGGGGTGACGGCCGGCCTGGAAACACTTGACCTGCGCACCATCGCCAACCTGCCCTGGCAGCCCGGCAGATATGCCGTTACCCTGATCATGCATGACTGGATTTCAAACACGGTGCTGGTGGAATTGACCCGGCACGGCCGGGGCCTGACCCCCGAGGAAGAATCGGCCCTCCGCCTCCGGCCGGACGATGCCCTGCGGATCGAGGAAGAATACAGAAACATGCTGTCTGACGGAAAAGGACAAAAAGGCGCAGCGCAACAAAGTACGCCGTTGCGGCTGGAAAAAACGGGAGTGGCCGTTTTCAGCCTGCCGGGCCAAGTTTCGCCTGCCGAAGCGATCTGGCCCCTTGCCGGAGGGGCAAGGCTGGAGCTGCAACCGGGGAACATTGTTGATCGACCGGGCAATGAAGCGGCGCTCACGGCAATGCCGGACAAGCCACCCGCCGCAGTCCTTCATCTCATGCTCCTGTTGTTGGAACTCGATAATCCGCTGCCGCGCCGGATCCCCATTCAGGTGCCGATTTCTTCAGAGAAACCGGTAACCAGCGGCATTGAAGTTGCCGCGACATTCTCCGTCAATCTCAAATCCCTGGTCAATGAATTGCCCGCCGGGAAAACGCTGCAGCTTTATCTTGTCGGCGGGAAACACATCAGTGGCCCCCGGCCTTTGGTTGTAAGCGGCGAGGGAGGTCCGTAAACGGTTCTCGGATCAAAAAAACATCTGCCATGTTCGCCTCTTGATCCAGGCGCATTCTTTCATTATAATTGAGATACACGAGAAACAACAGATCACTCCCCGGAGAAAATTATGCCCCCTGCCGCCCGCGTTGGAGATATGCACACCTGCCCGATGGCCACACCGGCAACCCCCCCTGTTCCCCATGTGGGAGGTCCCATCCTGCCGCCGGGATGTCCGACGGTGTTGATCGGCGGCATGCCGGCCGCCCGGATGGGCGACATGGCAATCTGCGTCGGCCCCCCCGATACAATCGCGAAAGGTTCGGCAACGGTGATGATCGGTGGCATGCCCGCGGCAAGGATGGGCGATATGACAGTCCACGGCGGGACAATTACACTGGGATGCCCGACGGTCATGATCGGCGGGTGAGGCACAATCAACTCCTTTTTTTATTTCCCCCACATTTCATTTCTCCGCATCAGCCGCTGGAGTCCGATGCCTGCCGTTTCTCCTTCCAGAACATCCTGATCTGTCCACCCATACCGCCGGCCGCGGTGTCGGCAGCTTTTTGCAATTCCTGGTCCATATTCAGCGGCGTATACTTCATCGTTGCCGTTCCCGGCGCCCCCGCGGCCTCACCGGTTTCCATGTCGATTGCCCGGACGGTTACCGCCGCATTGGTCAGGGTCTGGGTCCGCCCGTAAAACTGCAGGGGCATGGTCCCCGTCTTCTGCACATCGGAAATCAGGAGAATATGGGCGGCTCCGGGCGGCACGATCTGCTTGATATCATACCAGGAGACGGGCATTTCGCCGAATTGCATCTTCTGCCGGAGAACGGGAATTTCCGTAACCGACGCCACCCTGAGCCCGCTGCCCCGGATGATGTTTTCCAGATGGACCCGGAGAAAGGGGGCAAGGGTTTCATCGCCGGAAACGATCATCAGTACCACCGGGATTTCAGGAAGTTGTGTCCTCGTGTCAATTTTTGCCGTCTTGACCGGTTCCGGTCGCGGCTGCGGCGCCGGCCTCACCGCCTGCTCCTCGACCGGCGGCGCCACGACGACACGCGGCTCAGGCGGCGCCTGCACCGGAGCGGCGGGAATTACCACCTCCACCTGGGGTTGGGGTGACGGCAGGGCGGCAATGGTCTCCGGCGGCACTGCCTCGCGCGCCGTATCGGCGGTCGGCACAGGAGGGGGCACCTCTTCTCCCCTGTCCGTTGTGCCGGACAAAGAGGGCGGCACAACAGCCTCGACCGGCTCAGGCGACCCGGCAGGCGGTGCAGCATTTGTCGCCACGGTGGTTGGGACTTGAACGCCGGGCGGCTCAGCAGGCGTTCCCCCGGCGGGCTCGGCAGGCTCCTCCACCGCCACCACCGGGGTTTCGACTTTTGCCTTGCGGTTCAACAGGGCATCCACCGTCCACATGGAAAGCAGAATAGCGGCAATAACTCCGGCCACGGCGCCGATGGTCTTGGCGCGACGGCGGTAGGCCGAAACCGTCGGCGGCCGGTGGGAAGCAACCGGAGCGCCCACCATGCGCGCCGGCGACGGTTCGATTCTCAATTTATCGATACAGTAATTTATGGCATTGATGACATCGGCAGGGGTCTGAAACCTTTTGTTCTTGTCCCTGGCCATCATTTTTTCAACAAGCTGATAAATCAGCTTGGGCAGGTCCGGGTTGACCTTTGCCAGCGGCCGTACCGGCTCGGTCATGATCTTGGCCACCACCGCCAGGGGGGATTCGCCGCTCACCGGCACCTCGCCGGACAGCATTTTATAAAGCATGGCGCCAAGTGAATAAATATCACTGCGAATGTCGAGTTTCTGGCCGCTTGCCTGTTCCGGCGAGGAATATTCAGGGGTTCCCATATAAAGCCCGGTGCGGGTCAGATGGGAATCCGCATCCTGAAAATAGGCGATGCCGTAATCGGTTACCTTGATCCTGCCGACGGAATCGATCATGATATTGGACGGCTTCAGATCCCGGTGGACAACACCCTTGTCCGCCGCTTCACTGAGGGCGTCGGCGATCTGCGAGGTGATACCCATGGCTTCACTTAAGGGAAGCTGGCGTCGCTCCTTGAGGATCTGGCCAAGGTCCGTGCCCTGGACATATTCCATGGCAAAATAATAAAGACCGCCCTCCTCGCCGAAAGACATGATGCTGACGATATTGGGATGGCTCAGGGCCGCCACGACCTTGGCTTCCCGCTTGAACCGCTCGATGAACTCTTCATCGTTGCAGAGCCGGTCGGAAAGGATCTTGAGCGCCACCTTCCTGTTCAGGGAGAGTTCATGAGCCTTATAGACAACACCCATTCCGCCCCGGCCAAGCTCCTTTTCCAGCTTAAAGCCGCCGATTACGCTGCCGATGCCCAAATCCTGCAGATTCATAGCCCACTCCCTTCCGTCTCAAATCGGGTTGCACAAAATAGTATGAAAAAATATCGCTTTCACTGGCGCCTGCATGCCGTCCCGCCCTATTATACACCAGTCGTGCCTGACTTCACCGCATTGTTTTTTATCCTCAAGCTTCTTTTCCAGCGGCGGCCGGCATTCCTCCCGCGTCAGGAAAAGAGGTACCCCTGCAACAGATCAAAGCCGATCTGCCGGCAGGCCAGAAGCTCCTCCTCACTGCGCACCCCTTCCGCCAGGGTGACGATCTTTTCCTCCCGGCAAAGGCGCACCAGGGTTTCCACCATGCGCCGGTGAGCAGGGGGGGCCTTATGGATATCCGCGATCAGGCCCATATCAAACTTGAGATAATCGGGCGGCACTTCCACCAGCTCGCGCAATCGGGCCTGCCCTGCGCCGAAATCATCATAGGCAAGCCGCACGCCATTCGCCTGCAGCTGTTTTTTTATCTTTTTAATGGTGTCGAGATCCGTCACCGCTTCTTCATGGATCTCAAGGACGATCTTCAGGGAAGGAAATGTTGCGCATGACCCGGAAATCGAGGCCAGCAAACGTTCGGGGTCATCAAGTTCCCGGGGATGGGTGTTGACGAAAAACGGCACATCCCGCGCCATGGCGCAGGCCATTTCCAATCCATGGACGCGCAACAGCTCGCTCAAGCGCACCGCCATGCCGCCGCTTTCGGCAATCCGGAAAAGATCACGGGGATTTTGCGGCAGCAGCGGGTGCAGGCCACGACCAAGCACCTCATAGCCGTAAACCGCGAGTGTCCGGCAATCAACCAGACATTCAAGCTCCGCCGTCACCTGCTTCCTGTCAAGCAGGTCCTGCAACTCCTGCAGCCCCTCGGGCAGCAGGGCGGAAAGCACCGGGATGCCGAACTGGGTTTCCTCCATGCCGCTGCCGGCCCTGGTCCGTTCCTCCATGAGACGGAACTCAACATTGGCGACATGGATGACATCGCCGTGCCTTAGCGGCGTTTGCCCGGTTATTTTCACCCGGTTGACGTATGTCCCGTTGGAACTGCCCAGATCGCGGAGAAAAAGGTTCCCGTCGCGACAGTCAAATTCCGCATGTCGTCGCGAAACATCGACGGAAGCGAGGGTCAGGGAGACGTCGGCATGCCTGCCGACGATAAAGGGAAAACGGTCAAGGAAAATGCGCCGGATGGTTGCGCTTTCCACCACATAGCTTTCAAGAAACCAGTTCGATAGAGCGCCTTCAATCATTTTCCCGTGCCCTGACAATAATCACGCTGACATTATCCCGCGCCCCTTTTTCAAGGACCAGGTCAATCAGCCGCCTGGAGGCCGGCGACGGCGGGAACGACGCCATGACCTCGGCTATTTCCGCGGAGGAAAGTTCTTTATACAGTCCGTCGCTGCACAGCAGAAAACTGTCCCCATCCCGCACATCAAGAAGTTCCATTTCCAGAAAAAGGTGGGGCGCCGCCCCCACCGCCCGGGTGATGACATTGGCCTGGGGATGGAACTCCGCCTCCGCGGCCGTGATGTGCCCCAGCTCCACCAGATCCTCAACGTGACTGTGATCCCTGGTGATCTGCTCGAAATTTCCCTGCCGCCATCGATACAGCCTGCTGTCCCCGGCCCACATGACCAGACAGTGGCGCTCATGGGCCACCAGAACAACCACGGTGGAACCGGCCACTATCGTCCTGTCGACCCCCAGTTGAAAAAGGCGCGAATTTGCTGCCAGCAGCGCATCTTCAACATTGTCGGCATAATCGCTCATCCGCGGAACAAAGGCAACATCCCGCAGAAAGGCGACCGTGGTTTGACTGGCCAGATCACCCGCATCGTGGCCGCCCATGCCGTCCGCCACGGCCCAGATCCTTTTTTCCGGACAAAGAAGGATCGAATCCTCATTGACCTTGCGGACACTGCCCACATCCGTCAGTCCGGAACAAAGCCAGGAAAAATATTTTCCGGCCGCCGGCTTGAATTCAGGCCCGCCGCCCTGGCGCTCGAAGGGTATGGGTTGTGTGCTGTCCAGATCGACCATTGTTGCTCAACTTATGGAATGAACCCAGCTAGCGGGCAGGAGACTGTTTTTGTAAAATTTCCTGTCCCGGAAAAAAACGTTGCAGCGCCTGCCCGACGATGCCCGCATACTGCCTGACCGTTTCACTCTTGTCATACCGGCCATATACAAGCCATACGGCCTCCTCACCCGGGTATCGCACCGCGTGCAGGCCGAGATTTTCATGCTTCGCAAGCAGCGCGGCAATATCCTCTTCGCCGGCGCGGAAACAGAACTGCAGGGTAAATTGCCCGGCGCCGGCGGGATCACGCCATAATGTTTCACACAGCGGGCCAAGGCCGGGCAATGCCGCGCCTCCGGCCTTTTGCGATGTGTCGGCCCCGGGCTCGCCATCGGCGGAACCAGCGCCGCGGCCCCTATATGGCTCGTCGTCCATCGGCGCGGCAGCACCGGACGTGGTACTCCTTTCTTCCATGCCCGGCATCCGCCAGGCAACAACAATCAGGGCAACGGCACAGGCAACGCCAAGCAGCCAGAGGAAAAACCTTTTTCCCAAGGTTCTTTCTTCCGCAACCGGACTCGACACGCCGCCGGGAACGGGAGGAGGCTGCGCTGCTTCCGCCTCACGTTCATCCAGCAGCTTTCTCCGGCTTTGACGATACGCCGCCGCATCGATTTCACCGGCAGCGTATTGTCTGGATAATGTTCGTAAACAACCTCTTTTCATGGTGACACGATTGCCTTTTTCTCTTGCAACGAACTCATCCGCGCACAGGCATGGGCATTTTACTTATGCCAGAACCAGATACTTCGGGTATTCGCGGGATCAAGACCCTCAAAGGTCGTGACGAAATTTTTCGCAAGCTCCTTCTTCCGGGTATCGTTTGCGGTCGGTATTTCGCTGAAAATACGCTCGATATCTTCGTTCGGCGCCGGACCGGCAACAAAATAAATCTGTTCCTTCCCTGTGTTGAAATCGAGAAAGAGATTGTTGTCCTGCGGAAATTTGTAGTCACGGCCGGGAACAAGAGGGTTTTTTTCCAGGGAAAACTGCGAATTCGGGAAAATAGGATAGATATCGCCCCGACTGTCGATCTGAGCGACATACAAACTGACGTCATCTTCCGCCGTGAAGGAAACGTAGTAGGTATCCGCCGGGGTCAAATTGCCGCCGTCCTTGAGTTCATTCATCACCCCGTCGGTTGAGGTGAAAAAAATCCTTGCATCAAAAGCAGGGGCAACAATTCCCTCTTCCCCGGTTGCCTTGCCGGCTGTCCCGGGTTCAACAGCTTTCCCGGCAGCCGCGTCCGAAGAGGGCAAGGATGCCACGCGGGCATCTTCTTCTTGTCGAACCGGCGCGTGGACCGGCGGCGGCGTTGCGGCCGGTTCCTTTTTGAGATCGGCAACAGCGGCATCCCGCGCACTCTTTTCTTCAATTCCCCGAACCGTTCGACCAGGCTCCGCATGGTCGCTTATCCCGCTGTCGGTGCGCCCCAAAGGAACATCCCTGTTCATGAACCAGTAGCCGCCTCCCGCCAGCAGGGCAACGGCAACGGCGCCCAAGGCCGCGTACCGCGCAAGCGGAGATGCCCCTTTTTTCACCGGCAACACGACGGATTTGCCCTCAAGGGCCGCTTTCATCGCCTGCGCAAATTCCTGGCCTGACTGAAAACGGTCGTCCGGATTTTTCGCCAGGGCCTTGCGCATCAGTCCGTCAAATGCTTTGGGCAGCGAATGATTCAGCGCAAGCACCGAGGCGGGCTCGCTGTTGACCACCTGATGCATGAGAGAGGCAAGAGATTCTCCGCTGAAAGGCTTCCGGCCGGTCAGCAGCTGATAAAAAATAACCGCGGCGGAAAAGAGATCCGACCGGCCGTCAACCGGCTTGCCTTCAATCTGCTCCGGCGACATGTAACTGGGGGTGCCGATGCGCATGCCGTGCTGGGTGACCGAGGTTTTGTCGATTTTGGCGATGCCGAAATCAGAAATTTTGATCTGCCCGTTTTCGAGAAGAAAAAGATTTTCCGGTTTTATGTCACGATGTACAACATTATTGGAATGGGAATAGTGGAGAGCGTTCAGCAACTGGTTCATGATGCTGCAGGCGTTCTGCAGGGGAAACCGGGTGTCGGCATCCAACCAGCCCTTCAATGTCTTGCCGTGAACATATTCCATGACAATGTAGGGACATCCATCTTCCTCGCCGTATTCGTAAACCGTGACGATATTGGCATGGGAGCTGAAACGGCCGGCCGCCTGGGCTTCAAGCCGGAAACGGATACTCACCTCTTCACCCGAGCTTGAGGCCAGCAGTTCCTTGTGGATGAGCTTGATTGCCACTTCCCGTTTGATGAAGGGGTCAAAGCCCTTGTAAACGATGCCCATGGCGCCCTTGCCGAGGACATCTTCTATTTTGTACTTGCCGATGGTTTCCGGCAGGCTTTCCGGTTCCTTCATAGGTGCATGTCATCCCTGGCCATCGATAGATTCCTTCCTCGACAAAAAAAAGCCACAGGAACATACAGGTTCATGTGGCCTTTTCCGCGGTTATCCCGGCATCACTTTATTCGCAAGCCTTTACTCGGCGGTGATTCTGACAAACTCGACCCGCCTGTTCAAGGATCGTCCTTTTTCCGTCTCATTTTCCGCAATCGGCCGGTTCTCTCCGGCCCCGCGAATCAGCAGACGGGTCGGCTCAATCTTGAAATTTTCCTGCAGATATTTTTTTACCGCCCGTGCCCGCAGTTCGGACAAATCATAATTGTAGTCTTCCGTTCCGAAATCATCGGTGTGGCCTTCAACGATCAGTCTGGCGTCGGACAGTTCATTGGTAAGCGCCTTGCCGTACTGGTCAAGGAGTTGATATGATTCAGGCCGGATGGCGGCGGAATTATAATCAAAAGTCACCAGGGCACCGGCCTTCGGCACAAGGCTCGTGTGCACCAGCCCGCCGATCCCCTTCATGCGGTAGCGCTTGCCCTCCACCACCATGAAGACCTCGCCCTCCTTGGTTGAAACGTACTGCTGCCCTTCGTGAACAATTGTCGCCTCCCGGAAACTCAAAGCCTGACTGATCTCCTGTTCCGACTGAGGAAAGGCGAGGTTCTCGCCACATGCGGAACCCGCCGCGACAACCATGCTTCCCAAGATTACCGCACCTGCTAACCTTTTCATGGCAAAAAACCCTCATCATCATTTGTCGGCTCCGCACCCCGGCAGGCAATTCTTCCGCCCGCGGACAGGGAGACATCATGTGCCTGTATCATGATTTATTCTAACAGATTGTATCACAAATTTTCCAAAAAAAAGAACAATTGCCACCGGCTGTTCCCACCGTTACCTATTCAATGGTTCTGATGAACTCAACCCGGCGGTTCAGCGAACGCCCGTCAGGCCGGTCATTGGGCGCGATAGGCCTTGATTCTCCGGCGCCCTTGATCATGACGCGATCCGGGGCGACCTTGAAATGATTGATAAGATAGGTTTTAACGGCCAGGGCACGTTCTTCGGACAACAGACTGTTGTAATCATCCGGCCCAAGATCGTCGGTATGGCCCTCGATAATGATTTTCGCATCAGGCAGGTCACGTTCGAGAACGTTTCCATACTGTTGAAGAAGCTGGTAGGACTCCTCCCTGATGCGGGCCGAGTTGGTGTCAAAAGTGACCAGGGCTCCGGCTTTCGGCACCAGGGCGGTATTGATAATGCCGCCGATGCCCTTCATGCGGTAGCGTTTACCCTCAAGAACCATGAAGACCTCTCCTTCCTTGGTTGAGACATATTCCTGACCGTTATGGGTCAGGGTCTGTTCCTTGAAACTCAAGCTGTCGAGAATTTCCTTTTCCGTTTCAGGGAACGCCAGTTCCTCGGCAAGGGCGGACTGACAGGAGAGAAAAAAACAGATTCCAGCCAGCAGCATTTTTCTTTTCACCATCTGCCTCCCCAAAAGACGTTTCTCATCGTCATGTGATTTTCCGGACGGGTCATTTTTTTCTGACAAAATAAAAATCCCCGCCTTCCTCGTGCCCGACTTCCGACAGGGCGCCGTATTGGGGATGCTGGGGGTAGAGGGTCAGCAGCGACTTGACCTGCTGAAAAATTTCATTGCCCGCCTTCATACTATCATGATTATTTTCAAGAACCTGAATTAATTTTTTGGCGAATACGGAATTATCTTTTCCCCCTTCCGCCAGCACCGGTTCAAGCACAACCTCGTCGCCACTGCCGGCGGACATTGCCGTTCGGGAACGACGAAAGGCATCCTTTTGTTCACGAAGCACGAATTTCTCCTGGGCCAGGGTGCCGGAGTAACAGGAATCAGCCACGACGATCACGTGCCGCGCCGGAATTCGCCGCAATGCCCGGTTGATGTCGACATTGGGAATCCATTTCGCCGGATCGTCAAGATATCCGTCGGCGGGCACCCAATAACCCTTGCCTTTATGGAGAACCCCATGACCGGAATAGTAAATCAAAAGACTGTCGCCGGGCGCCACCTGATTCCGTTGTTCATTCAAGGCCTTGAGAATATCCTTATGAGAGGAATCAACCATGATTTTACGGATAGTGAAGTTATAACCATCCTGCAGAATCCGACTGACGGATTCCACATCATAACGCGGCGTATCGAGATCCCGCCAGTGCCGGTATTCGCTGTTGCCGATGAATAATGCATAATAGCCACCGCGTTCCTCGGCCGCAACCTCTTCCGGAACGGCTTCCTCCTTCCGGACAAGAGTGATGCTTTTTTCAGAACTGTTGCCGTACTGATCAAGCGCCAGCAGCTTTATTGCGGTCAAAGAGGGATCAACCTTGACTGTGGCGCTGAAGGAACCGTCCTTGGCCGGTTCCACCCACTCCCCTTCTATCTGCAGCAGGTCGATCACCGAATCATCAAAAACCCGGCCGCTGATGATTGCCTCTCCCTTGACAGCCTCGACGGTCGCCGCGACATGGATCTCCGGACCGGCCTGATCCCGCTGCATCTCGAGCATCCGTTGCTCCTCAATCCGGTCAAGTTTCTTGAAGGCCTTGGCAAGAAGCTGCTTCCTGGTATATTCGCCGTCATCAAACAGGATCCGGCCCAGAAAACTCAGGGCCTGTTGTTCAACCGCTTCCGCCTCTTGAGTCCCGGCCGCGGCACAGATGGTTCCGGTCACGGCCTGATAATGGCGGAACGGCTCATTATTGTCCGCATTGATAACCGAATCCGGCGAGTAGCCGAAAAAAACCACGCACTTCTTGTTTTCGGAGGCAACAACCGTATAGGCGAAATCCCCTTGCAGATCAGGAGCGTCGACAATCCGCTCTGCAGCCACAATCAACCCCATCGAAAGCAGCTCCGGATGACCGCCATACCTGTTCATAATTTCCAGGGAAGGGTTGAACACCTGGGCCTCCGGGGAGATATTGTCCCGTTTTTCATAAAGAAGACTGCCGTTTTTCAACTGAAACGCCTGGGAAAGAAGGGAACGGCGCTCTTCTTTTTTTTCCCTTCCGGCTCGAACAACATCACCTTCTTCAACAATACTGATCCTTGCTTCCGCCGCCGGAATATTTTCCCATTGAATCAGACCGATTCCACTGCTGCCGGCAAGGTGTTTTCCGTCTTGCCGGGAAGGAGCGGTCACCCCGGTCGTCTGACATGCACTCGTCACGGCCGCAAGCAGGCCGGCCACAACGATTTGCCGGAAAGAAAAAATCCGTTTCATCCAGTCCTCACCCATCACTGCGATTCATCCCCGGAACCCGTCAACCCGAAACCGGCTTCACTCGGCGTGGTGTCGGATGCTTCATCTTCATCCTCCTCGCCCTCTTCTTCGGAATATCCTTCGGGCAGGGCATAACTTTCAATGGAAAAAAGTTCCCCGGCACCGCCGAAGAATGTCAACTGACCAAGCAGGAAGGCGTTCTGCGGATCCCGATCAATCGCCATGCCGCGCACCGGCAGGTCGTTAAAGGTAAAGCCTCCGGTGTGAGGGGCGGGCAGGGTGACTATGGTATATACGGCCGGCCACTTATCCTGACTGTAAACATTGTCAACCGAGGTGATTTTGACTCCAAGTTCGCCATCGGCCCCGGAGAGCCGCAGCCCGTAGACTTCAACCGCGCCATTGACGCTGCCGCCGTCCACAAACGTCTCGGAGATACCGGCAAGCAGCATCAGGTAGGTGGTCTGGCCGACCATACGGCCAAAGGTGATATCACCGCCATCCGTGTCAATCGCGATTGAACTGGTGGTCACCTTGTTGGTTGAATCTATCGCGCCCGGACGAAGGATCGTCGTCAAATCATCATCGATAAAAACATTGCCGCCATCTGTTTTGATATTACCGTTCAGCCGGAAGGTTGTCGACGAATCAGACAGGAAGGTAAAAGAGGCATCACCCTTGCCGGCCAGCACGTTGAACTTATCCTGATCGTCGACATGTGTGCCGGTGGCGAAATCATCGGGAATGACATCACTGACCGTCACGATTCCGCTATCCGGCACATGAAACGTCACCGGGTCCCGCCACTCAAACTGATTGTATGGAATAAAGATCCGACCGGTTCCGCTTGCCCTGCCGATTGTAATCATCGAAAAACCATCCCGCAAAGCGGCAAGATCCTGTGTTGTCAGATCAAGAGAATCATTTCCGGCATCCGTGGAGCCCGCCACATTGATGTCCTGCCCCTTGCCGACCGGCTGGAGAAGAATATCATAGCCGACGATGCTGCCTTTACCGCCGGTGAAATTCATTTCATCGGCAATAAAAGTAATATGGTTTGAGTTGACTTTTGCCGCATAAAGGGTCTGAGTTGAGGTCAAATGGGTGCTTGATGCCTTGACCCGCTCAATGACCATGTCACTGTTTTCATTTATCGCAATTGTTGACCCGGCTGTCGCATCAAGGCTGCCGAAATTGACGCTGTCCGTTGCCGTGTCTCCCAGGATGATCGAACCACCGGCATGCAGGACACCCAGACCGCTGACCTCTACACTACCACTGGCGCTGTCCGTGATATTATCCGTTGAAGCCAAATCGGCCCTCGCGGCACGCAACCGGGCAACAACCATACTGCTGTTTTCACTTATTGCCGCCATTGACCCAGCCATCACGTCCAGGTTGCCGAAATTGACGCTGTCCGTTGCCGTATCACCCAGGGTGATTGAACCAGCGGCATGCAGAATGCCCTGGCCGTTGACCGCGATCATTGCGTTTGCACTGTCGGTGATCGAACCGGTTGAGGCCAGAGTTGCGCTTGTTGCAGTCAATCCGTCGACAATCATGTCACTGTTTTCACTGATCGAGACTGCAGTGAACCCTGTCGCATCGATACTGCCGAAATTGACGCTGTCAGTCGATGTATCGCCCAGGATGATCGATCTCCCGGCATGCAAAACCCCCTGGCCGGCGATATGTATCACCGCGTTCGCGCTATCGGTGATATTGCCGGTCGAGGTCAGGGCAGCGTTTGTCGCGCTTAATCCCTCCACCACCATGTCACTGTTTTCGCTTATCGCAACTGTTGACCCGGCCGTCGCATCCAGGCTGCCGAAATTGACGCTGTCGGTTGCCGTATCACCCAAGGTGATTGACCCGCCGGCATGCAAAATGCCCTGACCGCTGACGTCTACCACCGCACTCGCGCTGTCCCTGATCGCGCCGGTTGAAGCCAGGCTGACGCTTACCGCACTCAAACGATCGATAACCGTATGACTGTCTTCGCTTATCGCAATCGTTGACCCGGCCGTCGCGTCCAGGCTGCCGAAATTGACGCTGTCCGTTGCCGTATCACCCAGGGTGATTGAACCCCCGGCATGCAGAACCCCCTGACCATCGAGAGTTATCACCGCACTGGCGTTGTCCGTGATTGAGCCGGTTGAAGCCAGGCTGGTGCTTGCCGCGACCAAACGGTCCACCACCATGTCACTGTCTTCGCTTATCGCAATTATTGACGCGGCCGTCGCGTCCAGGCTGCCGAAATGCACGCTGTCCGTTGCCGTATCACCCAAGGTGATCGCGCCGCCGGCATCCAGAATGCCCTGACCGGTGACGGATATCACCGCACTGGCGCTGTCCGTGATGGAACCCGCTGAATCGATCACCAGGTTATTGTCCGTGCTGACCGTTCCGACAACAACATTACCGCTGTCGTTGTTGGTCAAGTTTACGTCATAGCTACCGGTCGCGCCGGAATCCACCGCACGCACCAAAGTTGCGATCATCCCGCCGCTTGACAACAGTGTCACCGAGCCGTCCGTCGACGCAACATCCGTTGCCGTCATCGACCCGACGGAGGTAATAGAGATAGACCCGTTCGCGGTGTTGACATCGCCTAAGGTCACGTGATCTAATTCTTTGACAAAAATTGACCCGGCTCCCGTTACATTGATTGCCAAATCACCAACCCGCGTCTCCAGCGCCGCACCTGTTTCGCCGACGCCACCGGCAGCAGTGAGGATAGCGTTTGTTGCCCTGATTTCCGCTGCTGCATCATCGCCCGACTCAAGAATCGCACCATGAGTCGAGGTCACGACAACTGTCGCAGCATCACCAGGCCAAATCATTCCTATCGCTATATCCTCATCCCCCTGAAAGGAAAAATCCATGCCGTCCCCGGATGCTTCCCTCACGTCGGTCAGCAGATAGCGTGTGCCGTCATCCGTCACGTTAAAAGTAAGGTCATCCGCCGCTATCTCGTATTCATTGTTTTCGCCCGCCTGCGTGCTGAACAGGTGCAACGCGTCAAAATCCGTATGATTCTCCACATAAATACTGGTTCCGAATTCGGCAGTCAGCTCACTGGTCTCCAGATCAAGATCATCTGCTCCCTCGCCGATGGCCCCGGCGGCAATCAGATGAACAGTGTCAGCGACTATTCTCTTGTTTTCAGTGGTTGACCCGTCACGGATCGAACCTGCCGAGGTAATCGTTACATTATCTCCTGTAATACTTCCAACATCCACGTTCCCCCCGGCGGTCACAGTGAGACTTGCGGCACCTGCCACTGACTCAACATGAAGGGCGCCCGTCACCGTGATCGCAGCAGTCCGACCGGTGAAATCCGATGCCCCGAGATTTGCCACCGTGTTTGCCAGATCCAGGGTCGTGTCGCCTCCGGTGTTGGTTACACTCAGGGTGTCGGCCGTAATAATGCCGCTCCCGCTTTGAGTCACCGCGCCGTCGGCGGTTATATCGAGAGTCCCGCCGTTTAAACTGACGGCATCGTTAATCGCGACATTATCCGTCCCATCCGCGGCATTACCATTGCGCGCGACAAGGGAAACATTCAACGGCTGCACGGTTGCGGAAATAGCGGCATTGACAAAGATGTCGTCATCAGCATCCAAGGTCAGCGTCGCCCCGCCGGCACTGGTTAGCGCGATCGAATCAGCTACGGTGATATCGCCATCCTGCCCCCCTGCGCCAGTCGTCGTTATTTTTACATCTGTGCCGGAATTTAATGAATTTTGAATCGTGGTGACATCGGCAACGGCGTCGTTGGCGCCGGGAGTGAAAAGATTTTCAGGGGAACCGCCATCAAAAGCGCCATTTGCCGGTCCTGCATCGGCGATGGTTATGTCGGCCGGATCAATGAGCCAGTTTCCAGCTTTTCCCCGTGGAGAGGAAGCGTTGACGCCGCCGCGTACCTCAACAAAATTTTTCCCCGAAGTTTCGACAAACCCGCCGTCACCCGCGACACTGCCGCCCCGGGCACTGATCTCGCCGTTAAAACGGGTAGTGCCGTCGGCCCAGACAATGACCTTGCCGCCATTGCCCGCGGTCACGGCATCGGCGGTAATTGCCGCAGCCCTATCCACACAGGTGGCGGTCGCATTGGCGATATCGGCATTTGCGCCCTGGAAATCACCGCCCACCAGCACCTCGCCGCCGCCGGCAGATCCCGAGGCATCAATGACCGCCCCGGCAAAAAGACCGACCTTGTCGCCCAGCACCTTGACCACCCCGCCCTGTTGGCCCGCATCTTTTCCAGAAACATCAAGGGTGCCGGAGACACTGACGATACCGGCATCACCGCCATGAAGAATAATTTCCCCTCCCCGGCCGACTTCAACCGCTCTTGCCTCAATGATGCCGTCCATGTTGACGATCCTGTCGACAGCGCGCCCGGCGGCTGAAGCGGTGAGAAGAACCGTGCCGCCGTCGGCGGCGATGAGACCGCTGTTGGTGACCAGGGCATCGACGCCAACCGCCTGATCCTCCCCCACGCTGGAGCCGACCTCGAATTGGAGAAGATTGTCGCCATGGAAATCAAGGGTAAAGGTATTACCGGCAGCGAGCGCCACCTTGCCGAGCCGTGCCTGGATAATGCCGGTATTTGCCGCCACCGGGGCCACCAGCGCCGCAAGCCCTGCATCGCGCACGGTGATGGTGCCCTGATTGATAACAGCGGCATCCGCTACGGTCGAAGGAACAATGAAACGAAGATTGCCCGTCATGAAATCCGTATCCGCGATGTCGGCGGTGGTGGCGACCAGGCCGCCCACGTCCACCCGGGAGCCGGGTCCGAAGAAGACACCGTTGGGGTTGACCAGCACCACGTGGCCGTTGGCGGTCATGGTGCCGAGAATACGTGACGGGTCACCGGCGGTTACCCGGTTCAAGGTCATGGATGAGGTGGAAGGCTGGTTGAAACGGGTGACTTCACCAGCCGCGATATTGAAGCCGCGCCAGTCAATAACCGCTTTATCGGTCGCCTGATTGACATCAAGACGGGAAGGCGAGTAAGCCAGGGAAGCGGAGCCCGCTGCCACATTGCCGTCCCGGGGCAGGGCCGAAAGGCTTGCCGGTGCCACCAGGGAACCGAGGCAGACCGAGGCGCCGAGGCATGCGGATAAGGTGGAGACACATCGGCCGCTGCCCTGATTCCTCGTGTCCGGCAAACCTTTTTTGGTCGACTGCGCCGCAATTTTCCTGGCGGTTAAACGGTTGACAAACGCCCTGATTTTTTTGTTAATCACTTGTCCTTTCATGACGATTCTCCGCCGGGAAACCGATGTTTCCTTTCTTCAGTTGACTGCATCTCGTTTATCATTTTTTGCAACCGGGAATACATTCCAGTATCCGGGCAATCTCAGCGCAAACCGTCAAAAAGTGAAAATCACAGCAAAGGAATACCAGGGATCCCGATCATTCTGCCGGGAAGGGATCCGGGAAAGCGGCTTTGCCACTTCCCAGTGCAGGGTAACGCTTTCCCGCCAGAACACTCGAATCCCCAGACCGGCCGACTCCAGATCCGGGTTTTCATTGTCCGTGTTTTCATCAATATCATCAACATTCCACACCTTGCCCGTATCGTAGAAGGCATAGGGCTGGAAGGAAAAGTCGCGGTAGATCGGCGTGAGGTACTGCAGTTCGGCGGAAAACCCGATGCCCTTGTCCCCCAGTATTTCGCCGTCATCATAGCCGCGGCCAATTGCTCTGCCGCCGATACCGAACTCCTCCGAGGAAAAAAGCGGTTCGTCGCTGTACTGCCACAAAAATCGAGTCAGCAGGCTAAGCCCGGGGGTAAGAAGGTCAAGGTACTGCATCCTCCGCAATTCCCCATTGAAGCTGGTGAATTGCGGGCTTGCCTCGACACGGGTTGAGTAGAGGGAGCCCTTTTGGGTTGCCGACCAGTCAAGTCCTTGATTGGCGGTCAGGATAATGGTGTTTGCCCCGGCAAACTGATCAAGAAAATCAAGAGTTGCGGAGGCATAATATTTCGGAATGCGGTCTTCAAAAAACTTTTCATCCAGCACATGCACCAGATATTTCAGGTGGGTATAGCCCGCCTCGATCCTGAGGCTGGTATTGCGGGTGCGAATCCAGGGATATGCCAAAGCGACGGTCTTGATATAGGTGCGGCCCTCTGTGTCCAGCTGCCGCAGGTCGTCATCGGGCCGGGAAGGCCCCTCGGACATACTCATGTCCAAAGTGAGTCCTTCGGTATTGAGCGGCAGGCTGACGTCAGCCTCAATGTACTTCAGCTCAGTGGTGGGATTGGTGATCAGGCCGATAACGGAAAATCTTTCGCCCAGCCGAAAGGGCGAATTGAGATTAAGACCGAGGGCGGCGCGCTCCGGCCCGAGATAATAGCTGCCGTAGTTGTCATAGGACAGGTAGCCGTCCAGCAGTTGCCGCTCGGCCGCCACCACCAGCTCGGACGCGCCCGGCGTATCTTCGGAAGGCCGGATGATATTGCTGGTTGTCACACCGGCCATTTCGTTGACCAAGAGGAGTGAGCGTTCAAGATCCTGAATCTTCAGCGGTTTCTTGCCGACGATTTTTTTCAGCATGGCGAGAATCCTGGGCTGCACGGGTTCCGCCCCTTCAATGTGAATCCGGTCAATAAAACCTTCAACAACATAAATCTTGGCAACACCGTCGCGGATGCGCTGCTGAGGCACGATGGCCCGGGACAGCACATACCCGTCCCGCCGGTATTTCAGGGTAATTTTTTCCTCAACATCATAGATTCGCGCCAGGGCGATCTCCTTCCCCAGCAGATCCTGATAAAATGCCCGAATCTCTTCCTCCGGATAAATGGTCACCCCTTCAATCTCGATCTTTTCAAGAAACAAGGTGATTTTTTCCAGCTCTGCACGAAAAGCCCTGCCTCCCTCGGGGATCTGCATATCGATTTTCATTTTGGGACGAACCGATTCCGGCGGGACGAGCTCTTGCCGTCCGGGACGAAAACCAGGGGCCTCTTGCGCGGAAACCGTATCCGCCATGACGGGGAGCAACAGCAGGAAAAAAATGATTAAAAACCGGGCACCCTCGGTTATGTGCAATAAAAAGACGCTCATCATTTTCTCTTTCATTTTTTTTGCGTATTCACTTTTTTATGATCTTTGTCATTTCATTTCCCGCGAAATCGAGGACCAGCCCATGGTTTGCCAGGATTTCCCTCTCCATTTCCATCGCAAAAACCGTTCCGACAGCGGAAATTAACTTATTGTATTTTGGATCCTTTACAAAATCAACTCATTAGCGCGCCTGCAGGACAATCATTCGATCATTGAGGGGTTCACCCCTCGACGAGAAATTCCGCATTCACGAAATCAAATGTCGGCGATCCTGGAAATTTCATACCGAAAAGGCAAAAAAAATCCCCCGCTGCGTATCAAAGCGGGGGATTTTTTATCTGCCGGCGACAAAAGGGCGGAACCCTGTTATTTCGCGACGTTCATGGAAATCGTTTTTACCACCATGTCAACCACCGGCAGGGTGGGAACCGCGGTCAGGCCATAGGTCGCGGCCAGATCGATATCCTTGGGAACCGCGGCGAGCAGAGCCTCGGCGATTTTCTGTTCCGCCTGGCGGTAGCGCAGTTTCACCTCCACCGACAGCGGGCCCTTGGCGTGGGCCCCGGAAACACCGTAATAGACATCCTTATAGCCTTTGGCCGGGATCGTGTCATGCCGGGAAAAGGCAACCACCTCCCAGGGATCAATCTGCAGGTGCAGGTTTTCGCCCATGCCGTCGGAATTGAACAGCCGCACCTCCTCCGGCAGGGTTCCGTCAGCCCCGACGGTGCCGGTGGTCATGACTATCTTGCCGTCCTGGTCCTTGACCGTCATCTCCAGCCAGATCTGGCGAATATTGGTCAGGGAGGTGGGCAGATTGTGGCCGGCCCGCCGGTTATGAACCCGAACCTTTATTTCGGCAAGTTTGCCGTCCCGGTAAATCGGCGTCACATCCAGATCAGCCGCAGCCTTCAAGCGGTTCACCGCAAGCTCGTACTTGCTTTTGGCGTTGGCGGCCAGGGCCTGGTCTCCGCCCTTGATGGCCGCCTGCTCCAGCAGGTAATAAAGAAGAAAGTTGGCGCCGTTGAAGTAATGGCGGAACTCTCCGCGCTGCGGCTTGGTGAAGGCATCGGCTGAACGGAGAAAGGTGTCATACTCCACCATGTGGCAATCCTGGCAACCGATGTTTTTTACCGAATAGGGGCTGTCTTTCCACTCCCGGTAAGTCGATTCCAGGGGAGTATGGTTTTTATAATGATGCACCTGGTGACAGCCGGCGCAGATTTCCGTTGTTTTGTGCAGCGGCTGCTCAACACATTCATGAAACCCTTCGCCGCATCCGTCGGCGGCGGCGTAGGGTCCGTATTTGGTCAGAACCGGACCATCCGCCCCGTCCCTGCCGGGCGACATGACAAAAGAACCGTTTTCCGGCTGATGGTAGGGCGTCTGCCAACCGGTATGGGATTTCATGGAATGGCAGACATCACAGGAAACACCGTTTATGGCGACAGGACTTAAACCAGCCAGACCCGCCCCCTTCACTTCCCCGGTGACAACGCCCATGGGCGAATGGCATCCTTCACACTGCCGGGAAATATCATGCCCCATCGCCTTGACCGCCTTATTCAGCTCTCCCTGATACACAGGATCCTTTAAGGCAAGGGCATGCAAGGATCCGGTCCATTCCTCAAACTGTTGCGGATGACATTCTCCACAGGTTTCCGGGGCAGTAAACTGAGCCGACGACTTTTCCCAGTTGACCAGCGAGGGTTCATAGGGAAAAAGATTTTTATCCACAGGGTCCATCGCCAGGCAGACATTCACGGAAAACAGCGCGACTGATACCGCGCCCAGGGAGTAAAATACGTTTTTTGCCAGCCTCTTCTTCATAAAATCCTCCTTTTTATTATTCACTTGACCCACCGGTTCCTGATAGTAAAAATTACTTTTTTTATAGCAAGTTATCTGAGGTTTGCAAACATGGAAAAAATTTTTTCCATGTTTGGTCTTCCGGTATCAAGAACTAACTTCAGGACATTTTCATCATAATACCGGCTCATTACAACGCAATTCCCTGAAATGCATTTTCCCGCGCACCAGCTGCGCGACAATTTGCCGCACAATCTGTGCGGCCATGATCGCAAAAATTCTCCCAAGCCACAGCATCAATTCGTTGTGTGCCGGCCATGACATTGGCTTCAGTCAATTGGCCGTTCGTCTTTTATGTTTTTGGCGATTCATTCCCATCGCCCGCAAGCTCCGCGCAACACATTTTGCCGTGCCGCATCACATTCACTCACCACACCTCTGTCGCATTGCCCTGCCACACATAGTGTGGCACCACACTTTCTGCAACACCACCAGCCAGCCGAATAACTGTTGCGCACAAAGGAATAAAAAAAATTTTTATATTAGATCCAAATACTTAAATAACATTACCAACTGTAGCACAATCCTTTGGCACGGCCGATGCTTTTATGAGGAATCAAAGAGAAAAAAAACACGAACCCAACAGAAGGAGGGGCATCATGAAGACAACATCCACCACATCAACAACAGTCGCAACCCACGCCCAGGAATCAGCAGCCAACAGCGCCGCCCAAGTCGGTATCGGCATCATCGCCCTGCTTTCCGCCATGATCGGTACCTGGGGAGCCGTCTGTTTGATCAGCGGCCTGTCCCAGTACGGCGTTACCGGCATGATCCAGGGATGGTTTTCCGCAGTATTCGGCGGTTGATACAACAAACCGGTAAAGATTTCCGACCACGACACCATATCCAAGGAGGCACACCATGAAAGCGACCAGTAAAGCAGCAACAGAAACCGTTGCCACCACCAGCCAGCAAGCAATTGATCAGCAGGCAGCGCAAGTCGGCATGGGAGTCATCCTCGCCTTCACCGCCCTCAGTGGAATATGGGGTGCCGTATGCCTGATCAGCGCACTTTCCCAATACGGTGTTACCGGTGTTATCAAAGGATGGTTGTCCGCGGTTTTCGGCGGGTGATTCGGTCGACCCGTCAAATGACGGAAAATTGCTTCAACGAGAAAAAACGACAAAAGAATAATAGAAGGAAGGAGAAAGGAATGAGCACACAACAAACTTCAAACAAGGGAACAGGCGTCTTTTTCGGCATCATGGCCGCAGTCGGCGGAATCATCGGCATCTGGGCCTTCGCAACAATGATGACCGGTCTTGCCTCGGTCAACTGGCAGCCCACGGAAATGATCCGCCAATTTCTGGTTGCCACCGGCAATCTGGGCGAATACGAGACCCTGGTTGATTATTACACCCATATCAAGGGCGTTGAATATCTCATTGCCGCTTCCTTCTTTGTCGCCTTTCCGGTTTTCTACAAATACCTGAATGCAAAAGAAGCAACCGTATCCGTCAAATAAAACGCCCCATACCACGCACGCAAAAAAACGGCGCATGACACCCGGTCATGCGCCGTTTTTTTGTATGTGATCAAGGCCGAAAATCCTGCCTGATCGTAACGAAAGCAATTCACCCACCCCTCGCCGCATCTCCTGTTGAAAGCCGCAAGGCCTGCATAAAAACGACGCTTGACCCACCACACCTCTGTAGCATGACTCCGCCACAAAGGTGTAGCGGCAACACAACCTGCGACACAGCAAAACCTGCCCCTGCCGCCAGCCAACCCTTCATGAAAAAATTTTATCCTCACAATATCAAATAGTTAAACAAAATGAACGACTGTAGCACAACCCATTGGCACGACTGCTGCTCTACTAACTAAGCAAAGAGAAAAGTTACCAAGGCAAAAGGAGGAACGCCATGAAATCAACGACAAAGACCGAAACAACCGCAACCAGAACGCAGGAATCAGTATCCAACAGCGCCGCCCAAGTCGGCGTCGGCATCATTGGCCTGCTCAGCGCCCTGATCGGAATATGGGCAACCGCCTGCTTGATCGGTGGTCTCTCGCAATACGGCGTTATCGGCATGATCCGCGGCTGGATGGCAGCGGTTTTCGGATAAAACGACATAAGACGAACAACGGTTTTTTATTATTCATTAACGGATTACGGAAAAATCAAACAAAGGGGAGAACGACCATGAAAGAAACAACGAACAAGGGAACAGGCGTCTTTTTTGGTATCATGGCAGCAATCGGCGGAATCATCGGCATCTGGGCCTTCGCAACAATGATGACCGGTCTCGCCTCGGTCAACTGGCAGCCCACGGAAATGATCCGCCAGTTTTTGGTTGCCACCGGCAACTTGGGCGAATACGAGACCCTGGTTGATTATTACACCCATATCAAGGGCGTTGAATATCTTATTGCCGTTTCCTTCTTTGTCGCCTTTCCGGTTTTCTACAAATACCTGAATGCGAAAGAGGCAACCGTTTCAACAAAGTAACAGCCGGCTAGCAGCTTCACCCTCCTCTGACGGCGCATGGTCATTAGCCATGCGCCGTTTCTTTTTCCCGCGGCATACTTCATGCTCTTCATAACCGGCACGGCTTTGCCGCGTCCGGCATGGGCTGCGAATTGATTCCAGCTCTCTGCAAATTCGGCGGCGGCGGAAGCCCTGGTCGTCGGCTCCCGTTTTTTGCGACGGTTGATCTCGCCTGAATCTACCTGTCCATGGCAAACTCGAAGATCTCCCAAAGCCCGCTAATCCCGGCTGCCAACAGAAAGATGAAGAAGGCGACAAAGCCCGGCTGCGCAGATGATGGAGTTTGTCAATGACCTGAGCGAACTGGTTGAAGGCGGGGCAAAACAGCCGCAACGGGGCCGGGCCGGACTCACCGCCCCGGACAGGGAGAAAGAACACGGCAATGAACGAAGCAGAAAATTTTGAAGAATTTGAAAGAAAGGCGATACGCTGCGCCCCGCGAGAGAACGCGGGGCATCTCAGCATTGATGCTTGATGAGAAAATCCTCAACCATTTCCTGCATGATATCAAGCTGATCACGGCCGGTTTCATGGATCAGAATCCAGCTGCAGCGATGGAAAGCGCGGTACAGATCCGGTCGCACCTTGAGAACCAGGGTGGCCAATTCCTCGTCCGACCATCCGCAACCGACGTCCTCGGCCGGACCGGCGCTTTCTTCTTCGCCCTTTTTCATGCCAGCGATTCCCGGATGCGGATAAAATCTTCTTTCCGCGAAAAAAAGGCATCCACCACCCGCGGATCAAAGTGACGGCCTCTTTCCTCCAAGATGATGCTTTCCGCCTTGGCCAGGGGAAAAGCCTCCTTGTAAACCCGCTTGGTGGTCAGGGCATCAAAGACATCGGCCAGGGCCACCAGCCTGGCCTCCAGGGGAATGTCTTCGCCCCGCAGGCCACTGATATAGCCGCTGCCGTTCCATTTCTCATGGTGAAAGAAAGCGATATTGCGGGCCATGGGATCAATCTCCGCATTATCGAGCATGCGATGACCGATGAGCACATGCTGCTTCATGGCATCAAACTCCTCCGGGGTATAGCGGCCCGGCTTCTTTAAAATGGCGTCGGCAATGCCGACCTTTCCCACGTCATGCAGCGAGGAATAGAGCTTGATGCGTTTGATGAAATCCCGTCCCGCGCCATATGCTTCGGCCAGCAGGGCGGCATATTCGCTCACCCGCCTGATGTGGTTGCCGGTTTCATCGTCATTGGCCAGATTGGCGTCTTCCAGCACCGTCACCAGCCCCATGGTCATCTTCTCGATGATTGCCGTTTTTTCATCCACCAGATGGGAAAGGTGCTCTTCCCGGTCAGCCAGCAATCGATTCTTGCGGCGCAATTCGTCCTGCAGATTTTTCAAGCGGAGCTGCGCCTGGACCCGGGCCAGCAACTCATCACGATTAAACGGCTTGGTCACATAATCCACCCCGCCGTTACGAAAGGCTTCCACCTTGCTCTCCACCTCGGTCTTGGCGGTGATGAAAATGATCGGAATCTCACGAGCCAGCGGTTTTTCCTGTAACAAACGCGCCACCTGAAACCCGTCCAACCCCGGCATCATGATATCGAGCAGGATAAGATCCGGCAGGTCATGCTCAATCATTTCAAGCACCGCCGCCCCATCGCCCGCCATGCGAATCTGACATTCCAGCACCTGGACCAGCATCTCCGCCAGCAGCCTTCGGTTCTCGGCAATGTCATCGACAATAAGGATTTTCTTTCTTTCTCTTTGGTCCATCACTGGTTGCTCCAAGCCTCGATTTTTCCAATAATCCGCGGTAATGCCTCGTCGTCAAAGGTGGCGGCAATCCACTGCAGCTCATCCTGCAAATGCAGGATTTCCTCCTGATCGTCGAAATCGGCAAACGAGGCGGCGAGTCCGCGAATCTGATCGGGATTAAAAATTTTCCGGTTGTTATGCAGCACATCCAACGCCTGCAGAAGGCGATATCGTAATTCCCGACTCATGCGCAGCAACGCGCCCTTCACCTCAGACCTTTTTGCCGTCGGCAAGGCCGCTTTCTCTTCCGTGTCCAGGGAAAATCGCCGGACGAGCAAAGCATAAATCTTTCCGTAAAAAATTTCCAGCTCAACAGGCTTCGCCAGATAATCATCGCAGCCCGCGGCCAAAAACTTCTCAGCGTCCTGGGGCATGGGTTCACCGGTCAGGGCAACGACGTGCAGGTTCCGCCACTCGCCGCGGCGGCGAATCTCGGCAATGGTAGCCATGCCGTCAAGTACCGGCATATTCATATCAAGAAAAAGCAGATCAAAATCCTTTTCCCCTAATCTGTCAAGTGCTTCCCTGCCGTTCGCCGCCACTTCCGCCTCCAGCCCGACCTGGCGCAGAAGGGCCTTGAGCAATCCCTGATTCACCTCGTCATCCTCGGCAACCAGCACCCGTAAATTCACCCCGGTCGAAGTCAGGGCGGCACGAAGCGTCTCAACCCCTGCCATCTCATCCTTCTTTGTTTCCGGCGCGGCCGCTTCGGCCTCCACCACCGGGACAGGCAAGCGGATGGTGAAACATGACCCGCGTCCGGGTTCACTTTCAAGCAGGACATCTCCGCCCATCAAGGTAACCAGCCGTTTGGTAATACTGAGCCCCAGTCCCGCTCCCCCGTATTTACGGCTGTCGGCCGTGTCGCCCTGCTGAAATTCGGCGAAAATAATCCGCTGCTGCTCGGCGGAAATGCCTATCCCGGTATCAACGACCCGGCCGATAAACGCACCCTCCTCGTAGCCGCAGGAAAGGGTGACGGAGCCTTTTTCCGTAAATTTAAAGGCATTGCTGAGCAGGCTGACAAGAATCTGCTTGATCCGCTTGGTGTCGCCGATCAACCGTTCCGGCATGCTGTCCGCGACGATGACGTGAAAATCGAGTCGTTTTGTTTCGGCATGACGGAAAAAATTCAGGGTGATCGCGTCGACAAGCTGATGCGGATCAAACTCCTCCTTGACCAAAGGCAGCCGGCCCGCCTCGATCTTGGAGAAATCGAGAATATCATTGATAAGCCGCAAGAGATTATTCCCCGCCTGGTTGACGATGGCAAGCCGCTTTCTGTCCTTGTCCTCCCGGCAATCCATCAGCAGAAGCTCGGTGTAGCCGATGATGGCGTTCAAGGGGGTCCTGATTTCGTGTCCCATGTTGGCCAGAAAGGCACTTTTCAGCCGGACCACCTCCTCCGTCTGTTTCCTGGCCTCCAGCAAATCCCGTTCTCCCTTTTTCAAATCGGTGATCTCAACGGCATAGACCCGCAGCAGCCCGTTTTCCGGCACATACCGCAGACGCCGCTCATAGACCGAGCCTGCAATTTCCAGCTCATCATGATACGCAGCCTCGGTCCCGCCCGGCAAATCATCCAACTTGTCCGGCACCCCCCGCAGAAGGGGATGGAGACCGCCATTGGGCGGATGTGCGAAACGCCGGCGGCAGGCACGGTTGGCAAAGGTGATGGCGCCCTGGGTATCGACCTCAAGGATCATATTGGGATTGTCTTCCGGGATGGCGGCCAGGCGCCGCAGAGCAACCGTTTCCCGGGCTTCGCGCACCGCCTTGGCAAGGACGATGCAATACCAGCTTGCCGAAGGGAGGACGAAGCCCAACCCATAGAAAAAAAAATATTTCGTTTCTATGCCGGCAGCGAAAAATCCCGTCAGGCCCGCTGCCGCAAGCAACAGAAAAAAAGAGGGGAGCAGCGCGGAAAATGTTTTGTTGCGGCATGCCATCTGACACGTTTCCTTCAGGGGTTCAGTTGCGCGACAAACGACACTGCAAGCCAAAAAACGGTGTTGCGTTTTTCAATGGGCATCATCTGTTGTCCTGGGGTTGCGCTGTCGTGTTTCCTTCAGTTTCATTATACGCAGAAAAAAAACGCGTACTCAATATTTTCGGACCACGCATATTATCTATTTCACCTTCTTCCGCCAGGTAGCAAGCCGGATGCCGGTAACGGCCAGGGCAATCCCGGCCATCTGCACCCGCGACAGGGTCTGACCCAAAAAAAGATGCCCCCAGAGACTGGTGAGGATGGGTTGCAGGAGCAGCAGCGTCGAGGCGATGGCCACCTCTATATGGGGAAAGGCATGAATGATCAGCCACCAGCCCACCACAGAGGAAACAAAGGCATGAAGCAGAAGCCAGGCAAAGGGTATTTTGCCGGGCAGGACAAACCCGCCCTCCGCAGCCAGAACCGGAAAAAGAAATGCCGCGGAAAAAAATGCCACCCAGAAGAGAATCTGCTGGCTGGTAATTCGGTACGAGCCGAGAAACCGCAGGATGATGAGGAAAAAAGAATAGGTTACGGCGGTGATCAACCCGTAAACGACGCCGCGCGCCACGTCATGGCCAATCCCGTTTGTCAGGGTGAGCAGCCCGATACCTGCCAGGGCAAGCCCGCAACCGGGCCAGAACCACCTCTGCAGCTTTTCACGGAAAAAATAAACAGCCAGCAACGAAACAATCAGCACCTGCAAGTTGCCCATCAGGGTTGCCGGGCCTGCTCCGAGAAAAAGAATGGCGCGATGCCAGCACCAGAGATCAGCGGCAAAAAAGGCGCCAAGAACAAGCAAAGGTCCGATGGCGGTGGCGGATTTCAAAAAAAATGCGCATCGGTGATTTTCGCCTGCAACGCCGGCGGCATCGCCTGAGCGTAACGGCATGGAAGCAAAAGGGCGAACAAACGGATACAGCAGCAGCCAGATCAGAGCGGCAAGGAAATTGCGATAAAAGGCGGAAACGGTCGGCTCAACGCCGGACAAGGTGACAAAAACAGCGGAGGTGCTGATACAGGTGATGCCGGCGAGAAGCTGAAGGTACCATCGCATCATAACTGATCACAGGGTAAGGAGCACAACAGGTGCGTGCACCCTCGCGGGCAAGCGATTTCAGGGGTTGTAGCGGCGATGAAAAGCCACTGCCTCGGCGTACGTCATGGTGGAGCCGCCGAAGATATCAAGGGCGCTGCCGATGGTGGCATCAAGCCTGCCCCGGCCGAGCTCGGCAAGCCTTTCCATATCGGCGATATTTTTGACTCCGCCGGCGTAGGTTGTGGGAAGAGGGGCCCATTCCCCCAGTTTTTCCGCCAGCTCCTCTTCGATACCGGCACACCTTCCCTCGACATCCACCGCATGAACCAGAAATTCATGGCAGAATGAAGCGAAATAGGCAAGCGTCTCCGGGCTGATAACCACCGAGGTGAACTTCTGCCAGCGATCGGTGACGATATAATACTCGCCGTCCCGCTTGCGGCAACTCAGATCAAGGACAAGCCGGTCAGCCCCCACCGCATCTTTTATTTCGTGCAGGCGCTCTTCATGAATGCGTCCGTCCTGAAAGACGTAGGAGGTGACGATGACGGCGGCGGCGCCCCGATCGAGCCAGGCCGGGGCATTTGCGGCAGTAATGCCGCCGCCGATCTGCAAACCGCCCGGCCAGGCGGCCAGCGCCTCGGCCGCGGCTGCATCATTGCCCGGACCAAGCATAATGACATGGCCGCCGGTCAAGCGGTCGGCCTTATACATTGTCGCGTAATAGGACGAGGGATGCGGCGAAGAAAAATTCGTCTCCAGGGTGGAGGCGGAGATATCGGAAAGGGTGGAGCCAACGATTTGCTTGACGCAGCCGTTATGCAGGTCAATACAGGGGCGAAATTTCATGATGTTGTGCGAAAAATCCGCCTGAATTCGATTTATTCCATCGAATTCAGGCGGAAAAAAGAATCTCAGCCTTCCATGATGAGCAGGGTGGCGGGATCAAGATTGAGACATTTCGTGCCGTCCAACTGCCCATCTTTCTTGATGATCTTCAGGGCGATGGAGTTCTTCGCGGCATCGGGCTGCAGGAGAATGATGGTATCAAACAGCTCATCCGCGGTGTGACAGGGGGCCGGCACACCGGCGGAACTGACCCGTTCATCATCGCGGTGGCAAACGGCGGAAAACCAGATGTTCAGATTGAGCCCCTGCACCAGGTCACGCATTTCACCGAGAACCTTCTCCGGGGAGGAGGAGCAATCAAAGCCGTCCACCAGCAGACAGTCCGGCTGAAATATATTCTGATCAATGAGATCCTTCAGGCGCTCACGCAGTTTGGCCACGCTGAAGCTCTCCTCGTTAAAGGTCATGATCATGCGCCGGCTCATCAGCTCATCATGGACGCCGGCGGCGTGCTGCAGCTTGCTTGCCTGCGCGATATCCTTGAAAATATCATCATACCAGAGTTTGGTCTTTTCCAGACTCTGGCCGATGCTGACATGCAGCACCTTGTTGCCGCGCAACATGCTGTCCAGGGCAATCTGCACCAGGATGGCGGTTTTTCCCAACCCAGCCCTGGCCATAACCAGCCCCATCTGCGGGGCAGCGTCCTTACCCTGATCCGCCGGGCTGAGAAGGCGAAGCGGATTCTTTTGAATCAGATCCTCTTTCAACATAGTCGTGTTCCCCCTTATTTACCCTGCTCTTTCTTTTTCTTGCGCAACTCTTCAATCAGACTTTCCGCAACATTTCTGGGCACCTGCTTGTAATCGGCAAATTCCATGGTGAATTCCGCCTTGCCCTGGGTCAGGGAGCGAAGAACGGTGGAATAACCGAACATCTCGGACAACGGCACTTCCGCCTCGACAACGGTATAGTCACCTTCTTCCAGGGTTCCGATGATGATGCCGCGACGCTGGTTCAGGCTTCCCATGATCGAGCCTTGAAACTCGGTCGGGCCTTCCACGGCAACCTTCATGATCGGCTCCAGCAGAACCGGTTTCGCCTTCTGATATCCTTCCTTGAATGCGCCGATGGCGGCAAGCTGGAAGGCGACGTCAGAGGAGTCAACCGCATGATACCCGCCGTCGTTGATGACACAGCGCACGCCGTTGACCGGGAATTCCGCCAGCGCCCCTTTTTCCAGGCTCTTCTTAAAGCCCTTGTCGCAGGAACTGATAAACTCGCGGGGAATAACACCGCCGACGATGCTGTCGACAAATTCGTATTCACCCTCTTCCAGGGGTTCCATGTATCCGGCAACGCGGCCGAACTGACCGGAACCGCCGGTTTGTTTTTTGTGGGTGTAGTTGAATTCGGCACGCTGGGTAATGGTCTCGCGGTAGGCAACCTGGGGAGCGCCCACCTGCACCTCGGCCTTGTACTCCCGCTTCATGCGTTCGATGTACACCTCAAGGTGCAGCTCGCCCATGCCGGAGATAATGGTTTCATTGGTTTCATGGTCGACAAAGGTCCTGAAGGTCGGATCTTCCTTGGTGAACCGGTTGAGGGCCTTGGACATGTTGACCTGGGCCTTGTTGTCCACCGGAATGATGGCCAGCGAGATAACCGGGCTGGGCACATGCATGGAACTCATGGAATAACTGATGTCGCTGGAGGTGAAGGTATCGCCGGAGGCGCAATCGACACCGAACAGGGCGACGATATCACCGGCGCCGGACTCTTCGATTTCCTCCATCTCGTCCGAATGCATGCGGCACAGACGGCCGACCTTGACCTTCTTGCCGGTACGGCTGTTGACGATGGAGTCACCTTTTTTCATGGTGCCCTGGTAAATGCGGAGATAGGTCAGCTGACCATAACGTCCGTCCTCCAGTTTAAACGCCAGGCAGACCAGGGGATCTTCCGGCTTGCAGGAAAGAATCAGCTCCTGCTCGTCTTTTTCAAGATCAAGCGCGGTATTTTCAATGTCCATGGGGTTGGGCATGTACAGGTTGACCGCATTGAGCAGACACTGAACGCCCTTGTTCTTGTAGGCGGAACCGATAAAAACCGGGGCAAATTCCAAAGCCAGGGTGCCCTTGCGGACCGCCGCGTGGATCATCTCCTCGGAGGGTTCGCCTTCCAGCACGGCTTCCATCAACTCATCGGAGAACATGGAAACCGCGTCAAGCATTTCTTCGCGTTTTTCCTTGGCCTCGTCGAGGAGACTCGCGGGGATATCCGCTTCCCGCATCTTTTCGCCGTTATCACCTTCAAAGTAAATGGCCTTCATCTTCACCAGGTCGACAATTCCTTCCATGTCGCCTTCAAGACCAATGGGAATCTGCATCATGACCGCGTTCAAGCCCAGCTTGTCCCGGACCTGCTTGGTTACCCTGGCCGGATTTGCGCCGGTGCGATCGCACTTGTTGATGAAAACAACGCGAGGAACCTTGTAGCGGCTCATCTGGCGGTTTACCGTGATACTCTGGGACTGCACGCCGCCGACGGAACAGAGGATGAGCACCGCGCCGTCAAGCACCCGCAGGGCGCGCTCGACTTCAATGGTGAAGTCAACATGGCCGGGGGTGTCAATGATGTTGATGGAATGGCCTTGCCAACTGCAGTAGGTCGCCGCGGACTGGATGGTGATGCCCCTTTCCTTCTCCAGCTCCATGGAGTCCATCTTGGCGCCGACGCCATCCTTGCCCCTTACTTCATGTATGGCATGGATCCGGTTCGTATAAAAAAGAATCCGCTCGGTAAGGGTCGTCTTACCGGAATCGATGTGAGCGCTGATTCCGATATTACGCATTTTCGTTAAATCTTTTTGCATCTCTTTTTCCTCAAACGTTGTTGCTTGTTGCTGACCGGCCCCGCCGAGGGGGAGGGGAAATTGACGGTCCCGCGAAATCGCTTCCGCCGGCTGTCGCGTCGGAAGTCATTGATTTCACAGGACAACTCCGAACATGCGGAGTGCTGCCACAAGTCCATCAGAATTCAGGGTGGATAAACACGATTAAAAAAAACGGCCCTCAAATCAGGGCCGTTTGCGAATCTCCGGATAGAAACCGGAATTAATAAATCAGATCATGTCTCTTTGTCAAGCAAATTTCACATCGATGCCGCACCGAAGGAACGCTCGAAAAGCTCCTCAATGGCTTTTTTGCCGTCATCATTGAGATTTCTTGTTCCCGAGCCGGTAATGGAATCATACGCGATACAGGGGGTATCGACTTTCCAGGCACCCTCTTTCCAGGTGAACCACTCTTTTTTCTCCTGGTCGTAGACGCTGACCGGTCGGTTGAAAAGCCGCGCCAGCTCAACAGCCCAGCCGGTTCCGCCTTTTACCGTGTTGTCCGCCATGATCTTACCCACGGCAAAAACCTGGTATCCCTTATTGACCATATGGAAAATCGACTGCAGCACCTTGCGGATTTTCTTTTTTTCATAGTAGGTGCGGTTCATCATCTTTGAAGCGAGTTCCATGCTGATGTCGCCCCGGACCAGTTCCTCTTCGGAAAGCATCACCACATTTTTATCCCTGGTCGGCACATTCCCTTCATAGGACAGGGTCACTTCCTGCAGTCCCCACTTTTCCGCCGCCTCGCCAAAGGCCGTTTCAGCGCCTTTCAGGCCGCCGCTGTATAAAGTACATTTCGCTCTATCCACCATAACGTCCTCACTCCTTTTGAATCGGCTTTCACCTCGCAGGCGTTAAAAGGAGACCGAATCTCCTTCTTTACTTCCCTCTGACAATGACAATCAATTCTAAAAAAAATCGCGCCGACAAATCAAGCAGTTTCGCAAATCCGTGATTCCAGCGCGCTCTCATGAAAAACTTTTTCCCAATTTATCCTGATTTATTACTTTGAAATATGCACCATAAACAAGTTTTTTCTTTGATCCATGATATTTTATTTCGATTATTCTTCCCGGAAAAACAGCGGGGCACGGCCGAAACAAAAAAAAGGGGTTTACAGCAAAAATGCTGCAAACCCCTTAATATCTTGGTGCCGGGACCAGGAATCGAACCAGGGACACACGGATTTTCAGTCCGTTGCTCTACCGACTGAGCTATCCCGGCGAAAGCGCTGAAAATACCGAACGGTCCCTTCCTTGTCAAGATTTTTTTCTTGTTCAGAAAGAGACGACCCGACTACCGGCCAGCCTGTCATGCCAGGAGGCATGGTCCTTATCCAGCACCGCCCAAAAAAAACCCGCGCCAAAAGGAATCGCGGAAAGCAGATAACCGACGAGACGGAGAAAAGAGGAGCCCGGTGACAGCGCGCTGCCGGAGACCGACACCACCTGAATGCCCATGAAAATCTTGCCCAGCGTCTGGCCTCCGCAACTGTGCAGCACGACAAAATAGGATCCGGCAAAAAAAAGCAGCCATGCGGGCCAGAAAAGCGCATACATGACCACCAGGGAAATCAAAGCGGACAACGACACCACGGAAATCCCCTCGGTGCCGCGCAGCATGAATGCCAACGACAAAAGAACCAGGCACCCCAGCAGCAGAAGGTCAATCAACAGGGCCATGAATCGCGCCCCGAAACCGGCTGTCTCAAAAACGGTGTCCCCGGCCTGCTCCGGCACGGCACCCGCCGCACCGGCCATTATCCTTTCTTCTCCATTGCCGGCTTGCAATATCTTATCACTCCCTCGCCGGATTGTTGCCGGCCTTGGCATCCGCACCATCTTGGTCGCCGGATTCTTTTCCCTCATTGAGAAAATCTTCGAGATCAAGCGCCGTATCTTCCGGGCGCCCTTTCTTGCCGGCGCCATTGGCGGGAATGAGCAGATCGTCCATATCGATGTCTTCGAGGTTGAAAACCAGATCATTGCCTTCCGGTTCATCTTCAAGGTCAACATCAAGATCAAGCTTTAAAGAAGAATCGGATTTGCCGGCAGGAGGTGTTTGCGCTTCGTCCTCATCGGAGGCGGCCTCTTCCATCTCTATTTCCGGCATGAGGCCTAAATCAAAGTCAATGCCGCCCGCCTGCTCTTCCGCCTCTTCGAGATCCAGCTCCCCCCGGCCGGGTTCTTCCTCTTCCGCAAACGAAACCGCCGCCTGAGCCTCTGCAACCGGCTCCTCCTCTTCCAGTTGAAATTCAATACCGCCCTGCAACTCCTCCCCGGACGGCGACTCGGGGGCAACGGTCTTTGCCGCCGGAGTTTTGTCGCGATCAAGGAGCAGATCGACATTCAGCCCCGCCATTTCCTCTTCGCCCATGGAAAACTCAATGCCGCCGGATTCTTCTTGCCCGCCCAAAACATCTTCCTCTTCCTCCGCCGCGGCTTCGACTTCTTCCTCGTCTTCGCCCGGCAGGGTCAAGCTGATTTCTTCCTCTTCCTCCCCGGCCGACCCGGCCGCTGCAAACGGGGCAAGGTTCACCACCGGCACCTCCTCGCTTTCCGCCGGTTCCGGCCCGAGAAGTTCAACTTCCTCGTCAACCGCCATGTCGGAGAGGTCATACTCCCGTTCTTCCGCCTCTGCCGCTCCCTCCAGCAGGGAAGCGAGAAAAAAAATCTCCTGGGCCTTCAGTCCGGTGCCGGGCAGGGAAGCCGAAATCGCCGTAAGATCGGCGGAACACTTTTTACAGGATGGTTGTTGATCGAAAGAGATGTATCCACATTTTGGGCAGCGCATTCGTATCGTCCCTCATAAAATTTATTAAGCCCGTACAAAACCAAAAATATCCGGCAAAATAAAGCACATCAACGGTTTTTCAAAATTGCCGACCGCTTTGTCTTCAGGTTTGCCGCAAAATCCGCTGATTTCTCAAAAAAATATATAATAAATTAGTACAATCCGCCGGGCAAGGTCAAGTCATTCCCGTGCTCCTTCTTGATTTCTCCGAGTTTTTTTAGCTGATTGCCGTCAAACAACAGCGGAAAACTTGCAAAAATCGATCCCAGGGTATATTTATAGATAATTTTAAAGATTGTCGGAAAATCGCAATCCCCCCTTAACCTCAAAAAGAAATTTCAAAAACAGAAATGATCCGGAAACTCTTCACCACAGCTGTCTGTCTTCTCTGCCTGCAGTTGCTTGCCGGCTGTTTTTTTCGTAGCCCGGTGCGTCATCTCGCCTCGGATGTCTGCCTGCTGACCCAGGGGACAACCCGCGAGGAGGTGCTGACCTACATGGGCCCTCCGGACGACCAGCAGGTCGATCAGTATGGTGAAATGTGGATTTACTATCAGGTCAACAAGACCCTGTTGCGGAAAACGCCATATATCGGCGAAAAACTGGGGAATGAAGATGTTGACGTGGTCACCATCCGCTTTGCCGGAGAAAAAGTGACCACCTGCGCTTACCGCTCCTTGACTCCGGAAGAGTTCAAAAAAAGCGGAATTTCCCGGAACGATGAGCTCCCCGCCGAATAATTACGCGCTCGCCAGGGCACGAATGGTGCGGGAACAACTGGTTCCCCGGGGTATCCACGATGAGCGCGTCCTTGACGCCATGGGCACGGTGCCGCGCAACCTCTTTGTCCAGGATGCCCTGCAGAGTCAGGCCTACGGCGACTTTCCCCTGCCCATCGGCGAAGGGCAGACGATCTCCCAACCCTATATCGTCGCGCTGATGACCCAGGCCCTGCGTCTCCGGGGCCATGAAAAAGTGCTGGAAATCGGCACCGGCTGCGGCTATCAGACCGCCGTTCTCGCCCGGCTGTGCGAACGGGTTTATACGGTTGAACGGATCAAATCCCTGCACATCATGGCCCGCCGCACTTTCGACCGGCTGGCACTGCTGAACATTGTCTGCAAAATCGATGACGGCACCCTGGGCTGGCCGGAACACGGCCCGTATGACGCCATCATGGTCACCGCCGCAGGACCGCACATCCCTCCGGCCCTGCTCGACCAACTGGCTGATCCGGGACGGCTGATCATCCCGGTGGGGGATCGGATGAGCCAGGAATTGATCGTGGTCGACAAAGTTGAGGGAAGCATCTCCCGGCAATGCATTGAAAGCGTGCGCTTTGTCAGCCTGATCGGCAGCCAGGGATGGAACGAATAATTACGCGGGCGATCAGAGAACAAACTTCAGTACGGCGAATCCGCCGACGAGCAGCAGGACAAAGGCAACGCAAAGCAGGTTGAAGTAACGGTCGATAAATGCCTTGGCCGGTGTGCCCCACTTCTTCAGCATCCAGGCCACCACGAAAAAACGGGTTGCCCTGGCGGCGATGGAGGTGAGGACAAAGATCGGGAAATTGATCTTGGCCACCCCGGCGGTTATGGTGATCAGTTTATAGGGCAGCGGCGTGAGGCCGAAGATATAGACGATCCAGGCATTCCAGCGGTCATACACCTGAAAGAGATGATCCCCGCCCAAGGACGGACCAAAGGCAGTGACAATATAGGCGGGCAGGGCGATGTCCGCCCGGCCGTTCACCGGCACAAGCCGGACGTGGGCGATATTTTCCACGATCCAGCGGCCCGCCGTCTCCCAGGCAAATACGCCGATACCGTAGCCGAAGATGCCGCCCAGCACCGAGGCCACGGTACACCAGAGGGCAAAACGCCACCAGCGGCTCAAGGCGCCCATCACCAGGGGAATAAGCAGAATATCCGGCGGGATGGGGAAAAAACTGCTTTCCACGAAGGAAATCGCCATCAGGGCGGGCAGCCCGTAAGGGGTGTCGGCCCAGTGCAGCACCCAGTCATACAGCCTGCGATGCAGGGGGCCATGCAGGGTGCCGTTTATTGCCGGTTCTTTTGTCATGGATGATTCCGTTTCCTGAATTTTGCCGAACGCCTGAAAAATCTTTCCGCCGTCCGCTTCATTTTTTTTTCACTTCCCCTGCCAGCCTGTTGACCCTTTCCATAGCCTCGGCCACGTCAAAAGTCAAGATTCTCCTTTCGTCCATGACCAGCCGACCGTTGATGACAACGCTTTGCACCGCATCGCCCCGGGCTGCGTACACCAGCGTATCAACCGAATACAACGGGGTGAGACTGGGCCGATGAATGTCCACCACGATGAGATCGGCATCCCTGCCGGGGGCAAGCCGGCCGGTGTCGGCCGCACCCAGCGCATGCGCGCCCTCGGTAGTGGCCATGGCCAGGATATCCCGGGCCGGGCAGAGGGTGGCGTCCCGGCCGCTCACCTTGTGCAGCTTGGCGCAGGCATCCATTTCGCCGAAAAGATCCAGATCATTGTTGCCGGCGCAGCCGTCCGTGCCCAGACCCACCCGCACCCCGGCCGCCCGCAGGGCAGGAAGGGGTGCAATGCCCGAGGCGAGCTTCATATTGCTTTCCGGGCAGGTCACCACCGAGGCGCCGCTCGCCGCAAGCAGGGTAATATCCTTCTCGTCGAGCCACACCGCATGGACGCAGACCGTTTTTTCATCGAGCAGATGGAGGGAATGCAGATAGGCCAGGGGGGAACCCAAAAACTTTGCCCGGATCATTTCTCTTTCCCCCCGCGTTTCGGCCAGGTGAATGAAAAAGGGGACGTCATGAGTCCGGGCCAGCTTCTTGGCCGCGATCAGCGTTTCATCCGAACAGGTATAGGGGGAATGGGCGAACACCGCGGGCGTCACCCGCTCGTGCCCTCGGCATGAGCGGATAAACGCATCGCAGGCCGCCACATTGTCCGTTGGATCGGCCACCCCCGGCGCGGGATAATCGATCACTCCCTGGGCCGCCACCGCCCGCATGCCTGCCTCGGCAAGGGCCTCGGCCGCCTTGTCCTCGTAAAAATAGGCATCGGCCACGCAGGTGGTGCCGGAGAGAATCATCTCGGCCGCGGCGAGCTTGGTGGCCCAATAGACCATCTCCGGGCTGACGAAACGGGATTCCGCCGGAAAGATATGCTGCGTGAGCCAGCTCATGAGGGGCAGGTCGTCGGCCAGGCCGCGAAACAGGGTCATGGCCGCGTGATTATGGCCGTTGACCAGGCCGGGCATGACGAGATTTCCCCGCACGTCCATGACCCGTCCTGTTGCGGACGAATTCCAGGCAGCCATGGGGCCGACGGCCCGGATCCGCTTGCCGCTGATTTCGACAAAACAGTCCGGAGTCAGGCCGCTGGGGGTCTCCGGGGTGAAAAGCAGGGCATTGATCAGGGTGATGTCGGCGGTCATGGCGGAATCGGCTTATAAATCGTACTTGTTGTGGTAGCCCCGCGGCGTGATCATCCATTCCTGCCAGGTGACGGTGGCGGAATTGCCGATGATGACGGTGGACTGCATGCCGATGTCCTGCTCCAGCATCTTCGAGAGCGTGGTGAGCACCACGGTTTCGTTGTCCCGGGTGGCGGCGGTGACGATACCCACCGGCGTGGCCGGGGCGCGGTGCGCGGCGATGATCTCGCGGGCCCGGACAATCTGCGCGGTCCGCCGTTTCGATTTCGGATTATAGATGACGATGACGAAATCAGCGGACGCCGCTGCCTCCAGCCGCTTTTCAATCAACGGCCAGGGGGTGAGCAGATCGGACAAACTGATCGCGGCAAAATCATGCATGAGAGGGGCACCCAGCCGCGCGGCGCAACTGTTTAAGGCGGCGATGCCCGGCACCACCTCAATATCGATGTCCATCTCCCTTTCCCGGGCGACCTCAAAGGCAAGCCCGGCCAGGGCGTAAATGCCGGGATCACCGCCACAGACCAGGGCCACCGCTTCCCCGGCCGCTGCCCGCTCCAGGGCCTGGCGGGTGCGATCCACCTCCTTCATCATCTCCGAGGAAACCACCTCCTTGTCCGCCAGCAGTTCCGGGATGAGATCAAGATAGGTGCGGTATCCGACAACAAGCGACGAACAGGCAATGGCCGCGCGGGCGGCCGGGGTTATGTGGGCAACCCCGCCGGGGCCGGTGCCGACAACATATAATTTTCCTTTTTTCACAAATATTTCTCCACTATTGCGATGGTGACATCACGATATTTTATCTTGGGGACGATCAGCCGACCCCGCCTTGCGGCAAGCAGGGCGGCCGGTTCGGCCACGCCATGGGCGCCGGTGGCCTGAAAAACCGCGGCGGAACGGGTAATACCCTCCACCCTGTTCAACGCCTCACTGGGGAAAAACAAAATGGCAAGTCCGCGCAGGCGGGCATAGGCCAGCAGCCCCTCCTCGTCGGCCTTCAGATCAATGCTGGCCAGGCTGTGCAGAGAAAGCAGCGACAGATGGCTGCTTTCCAGGGTCGAGACAACCGCCGCTTCAATCAGTTCACGCGCGGTTCCCCGGTTGCAGCCGATGCCGATGACCAGGTTTTTCGGCCGCAAAAACAGCGCATCAGGCTGATTCCAGTTCGTGCGGCTGGAAACGATGCAGTCCGCCTCGGCCATATTCGCCACCGGCTCAAGATCAGGCGGCAGTTCCGGCAAAACGGTGTCGGAAAAAACGCGCAGTCTGCCCCGGTTGACCAGGATACCGCTCAAGCGCGTGACATCGGCATCCCTTTCCGCCGCAAGCCCCTTGTCCCGCATCCAGAGATCCAGGGCGGTAAGCCCCAGGGTGTCCGAGGCGGTGGTGATCACCGGTTGCCCGCCGGTGACCTCGGCCACCCGGCGCGCCAGTTCATTGCCGCCGCCCAGATGGCCGGACAGGAGGCTGACGGCAAAGCGGCCCAGCTCATCGCAGACCACCACGCAGGGATCGCGGCGCTTGTCGGTCATGAGCGGGGCAATGGTGCGGACCACGATGCCCGCGGCCATGACAAAGATGAAGCCGTCATATTCAGGCCACGCCTTTTGTACGACCTGGGCCACGCCTCCCCGGCAGTCGAGCAGCTCCGCCCCCGCCAGTTTGCCGGCAAGAACCCGGGCAAGGAGACCGCCTCCCGCCGTAACGGCGCAGACGGCAACCCGCTTGGTCGCGGACTCAGCCTGCTCCATCACGGCACCCGTGGGTAAAAGCAGGGTCATAGAGCCTTGACACCGCCCGCAGGCCATTTTGGTCAAAGACCTCGCCGACGCAGATGATGGCGGTTTTGCGGATCGCGGCTGCGCGCACCTTGTCGCCGATGTCGACCAGGGTGGCGCGGATAATCCGCTGCTCCGGCCAACTCGCCTTTTCCACCACCGCCGCCGGGGTCGAGGGCGGGTATCCGCCGTTCACAAGTTCCTCCACCACCTCGTCGATCATGGCCACGCTGAGAAAAATCAGCATGGTGGCCCGGTGGGCGGCGAGACTTGCCAGCTCCTGGCCGGCCGGCACCGGGGTGCGGCCCGCCCGGCGGGTGATGATAACGGTCTGGGAGACCTCGGGCAGGGTCAACTCCGCCTGCAGGGCGGCAGCGGCGGCAAAGGCCGAACTGACCCCCGGCACGACGGCGTAGGGAATGGCCAGCCGGTCCAGCTCCGCCATCTGCTCGCGGATCGCGCCGTAAATGGACGGGTCGCCGGTATGCAGGCGCACCACCTTGGCGCCTTTTTCCCAGGCTGACGCCATGGTGTCGATGATGGCCGCCAGATCAAGGGAGGCGGAATTAACCGTCTCGGCCCGCAGGTTCTCGACCAGGGCCTGCGGCACCAGGCTGCCCGCATAGACGACCAGATCGGCCTCGACAAGCAGCCTGCGACCCTTGACCGTTATCAGGTCAGGATCGCCGGGACCGGCGCCGACGAAATGGATCATGTTTTCAACGCCCATTTTTTCTCACAATAATGGTGGAAAAATAATGCTGCTTCTCCTTCATCGCCCCATACAGATCGCGGCTGATCCGCTGCCCCTGCTGGCTTGACCGTTCAACCAGCACGGCCCGGTCAAGGAGTTTCATCTCGTCAAGCAGGGGCACGATGCGATCCATCACCCGATGCACCTTCATCAGCACCACTGAATCGAATTTTTCCAGGGTTTCCCGCAGCTCGCCGTTTTCAAAGGTGGCGGGCAGCACCACCAGCCGGTCGTCGCCCAGACAAAGCGGCTGCCCGGCGGCCGCGGCCGAGGCGCCGATGGAGGACACCCCGGGGATGATCTCAACGGCAAGCCGGGGCTCCGCCGCCAGCAGGGTCTCGCAGATGTAAAACCCGGTGCTGTAGATGGCCGGGTCGCCCAGGGTGGGGAAAACCACGTCCCGGCCGGCGCGCAGCCGCGCAAGAATCAGGGCGCAGGCCTCGTCCCAGGCCTTTTGCACCTCCTGGTCCGGTGTTTTGCCGCGATGAATCTTCTTCATCGGGAAATAATGGGTGATCACTTCCTTGCCGGTGCGCGCCACCACCGCGCCGGCGATATTCAAGGCCACGCTTTCCCCATCCGGGCTGCCCGCCGGGGCAAACCACACCCCGCATCGTTCCAGCAGCCGCATGGCTTTGAGCGTCATCAGCTCCGGATCCCCCGGCCCGACGCCTACCACATACAATGTTCCGTTCATTTTATTCCCGTTGCAATGGATATTGGATTAAAAATCCTGCTCGACTCCGCCGTGTCCGGCAAGTCGCTTCTTTCACACGTGATCCTGCTGATGCTGACACGCAGGCCGCACTCCGCCATGAGTTGCGGGGCAAGACTGACGGTTTGCGGGGTGACGCCGTTTACCACAAGCCTGCCGCCCGCGGCAAGGCGCGCCGCCGCTTCGCGGATAATCAAGGCAAGCTGCCCACCGCTGCCGCCGACAAAGACCCGGTCAGGGTCGGGCAGGGCAAACAGCGCCGTCGGGGCCTCTCCCTCCACCGGCACGACATTGCAACAGCCGTAACAACGGATATTTTCCCGGATATTGGCAAGCTCGCCTTCATTTTTTTCCACCGCGTAAACGGTGAGCCCCGGACAGATTCGCGCCGCCTCGATGGATACCGAACCGCTGCCCGCGCCGATGTCCCATAACACCCCCTGTTCCGGCAGGGCAAGCCGGTGCAGGGTCACGGCCCGCACCTCGTCCTTGGTGATCAGTCCGCGGCTGTGGCTGATTGCCGCCTCGGTCAGGCCGAATCGCGGCTGGGACTGCGACACCCGCGGCCGTTGCAGAAGCAGCACGTTAAACTCGCGATAGCGGCGGGAAGCGGTTTCCATCAGATTCCCCGTCGTGATCCTCTCATCCGCCATGCCCAGATTTTCCGCCACCCAGACCCGGCAACCCGCCAGGGTTCCCGCATCCTCAATCACCCCGAGATAGTCGAGGAGCTGGTCGGCAATGACATCCGGGCTGTTTTTTTTGTCGGTAAAGACAAAGGTCTTTTCCCGGCGCAGCAAGAGACCGGGCAGATGATGCGCCGTGCGGCCATGCAGGCTGACGACAAAGGCATCATCCCAGGGAATCCTGAAACGGGCGCAGGCCTCCTGCATGGAGGAAAGGGCGGGCAGCACCGTGAGCTTTTCCCGCCCGAATTCATCCAGCAGTCGGCGGCCGATCCCGAAAAAAAGCGGGTCACCGCCGGCCAGCACCGCCACCTTGCCTCCTGCCGCCAGTTGCCGTTTGATGACGGCCAGCACCTCCGGCAACGGGGTGATGGCAATTTTTTCCGCCGGCCATTGCCCGACACACTCCAGATGCCGTTCCGAACCGACGATCAAGGCACAGCCCGGCAAACAGGAGCGCTGCTCGGCGGTCAGCCCGTGACTCCCCACCCCCAGCAAAAAAATTTCAGACATGTTCCACCACCCTCGCCCGGCTGTCCACCAGATACACACTGACCGCGCGGCCCGTCACCTTTTCGCCGTAGCGACGCGCCGCCACGCACACCGCCCGGATCAGGTCGCCCCGTCCCTCCCCGGCCAGCACCTCATACATCTCCCGCGCCGTGTTGGCCCCGCGCAATCGCGCCACCAGCCCCGGCTCGGCCCCAAGACGGCCCAGCAGCGCGGCGCCGTCAGCCACCTCCAGCGCCCCGTGCCGCACATGGGTCTGGGGAATTTCAAGGGCGGCCTTCATGATCTTGGCCCACATGCCGGCAAGATGGATGCGGGCAAAACCCCGGCCGCTCGCCTCACGCAGGGAAAATTCCAGATAATCCCCCATCATGGCACAGGCCTCTTCCGGCAGGCCGAGCAGTTCCTGCGCCCCCTTTTCCGAGGTACGGCCGGTGGAAAGCACCACGTCTGTCAATCCGGCTTCCCGGGCCACATCAAGAGAGGCCTTGATGGTGGCGGTCCAGGCATCGGCCGATACCGGCCGGACAATACCGGTGGTGCCGAGGATGGACAGGCCGTCGACAATGCCCAGACGCCGGTTGAGGGTCTTGACCGCAAGCTCGCGGCCCCTGGGCACGCTGATGATGACCTGCACCTTTTGCGCCGTCGCCTGCCCCAGTCCCTCCAGCACCGCCGCACCGATCATCTGCCTGGGCACCGGATTGATGGCGGGCTCGCCGACCCGCACGGCAAGCCCCGGCTTGGTGGCCCGGCCCACCCCTTCCCCGCCGCAGAGCAGCATGGCGCCCTGCTCCAGGATGACACAGTTGTCGGCACCCTGCGTCTCGGCAAAAAAGCGAACCATGGCAACGATCTCGGCGCCGTTTGTCACATCCGGATCATCACCGGCATCCTTGACCACCGAAGCGGCACAAAAACCGTCCTGGTCCTCCTCGCAGCGATGCACCACAAACCCATGCCTGCTGCCGTCGGGAAAAGGGATATCAACGGACCGTGGCGCGGTTTTTTCCACCAGCAGCAGGCACGCCGCCTTGGCCGCCGCCGCCGCGCAGGCCCCGGTGGTATAGCCGCTGCGCAATCGCCGCGCCATGCTAATCCTCCCGGGCAAGGCGGATCAGGGCGTTGACAATGGCCGCCGCCACCGGGCTGCCGCCTTTGCGCCCCAGACTGGTGATAAAGGGGTAATCCTTTTCAGCCAGCAGTTGCTTGGATTCGACGGCATTGACAAAGCCCACCGGTACGCCGATGACCAGCGCCGGTCGGGCGTTTTCCGCCATCTGCCCCATGAGTTCCATGACCTTGACCAGGGCGGTTGGCGCATTACCCACCGCCACGATGCCGATATTGCCGTCAAGAAGCCCCATCTCCATGGCCACTCCGGAGCGGGTTGCCCCTATTGCCTTGGACCGGGCGGCAACTTCCGCTTCCCCCACCCGGCAAATCACCTGTCCCCCCCATTGTGCCGCCAAGCCCCGGCTCACCCCGGCCGCCGCCATGGTGACATCGGTGAGAATATTACGGCCTTCCCGGATGGCGGCAATTCCCGCGCTGATTGCCCGGGGATGAAAACGCATATTGTCGGCAAAGGAAAAATCGCCGGTGGCATGGATCACCCGCCGCACCACCGTGAAGGTAGCCGGATCAAAGCTGGTGGGGCCAAGCTCCTCGGCAATGATGCGAAAGCTTTCCGCCTCGATTTCCTCCGGCGCAATGTCCCGGATCAGCGTTTTCATGTTATTTCCCTCATAATGACTCCTGTCCCCTGACTTCCGACTTCTTTGCTCCCCCTGCGCAGGCGGCGACAAAGGACGCAGCCGCCTGCGGACAAAAGCCAAAGTGCAGGTGCATGTAGCCGCCCAGCACATTTTTATAGCCGTATCCCTCGCCGGCACAGTTCTCCACCGCATAACAACGGAAAATTTCTCCGGGCATTTCCTCGATCTCGGAATAATGAAACTCATGGCCGCGCAGAATGGTGCCGGCCGGTCCCAGCAGGGTGTCCCGCACCAGCCTGATCTCGCGATAGCCCAGGGCGGCGCGTTGGCCGCGCATGCGGGACGCAACCGGAAAAACGCCGACCATTTCCTTTTTCTCGCCGCTGTCCGTGGTAATGCTCCGGCACAGGTACATGAAGCCGCCGCATTCGGCGTAGATGGGGCGTCCCGCCTCGGCCCAGCTCCGTATCGCCCGCCGCATGGGGCCGTTGGCGGCAAGCTCGGCGGCAAAGAGCTCCGGGTAGCCGCCGCCCAGATAAATGCCGCCGATGTCTTCCGGCAGTTCGCTGTCCGCCATGGGGCTGAAAAAAACCAGTTCCGCCCCGGCCGCCCGCAACAGATCGAGGTTGTCCTCATAGTAAAAACAAAAGGCCCGGTCCCGCGCCACCGCAATCCGCGCCCGGCTCGCGGCAAGTGGTTTTTCGCCCCCCGGTGCCGGGTCGCACCCCGCCCCTTCACCGGCAAGAAAAAGCAGCCGGTCAAGATCAATGTGCCCGGTCACGGTGCGGGCAAGCGCGGCCAGCGCCATCGGCGCAAGGGCCTCGTTCCCCATGTGCAGCCCCAGATGACGGGAGGGCATGGCAAAGTCAAGGGAGCGGGGCAGAAAACCGATCACCTCGGCCCGGCAATGCTGCGCGATGGCCCCACGCACCAGGGCAAGATGGCGCTCGCTGCCGATTCTGTTTAAAATCACCGCGCGGGGGGCCGCTGCCGGATCAAGCGTCTCAAAGCCCTTGACCATTGCGGCCGCGCTCTCGGCAGCGGAACGGACATCCAGCACCAGCACGACCGGCACCCCAAGGGTTCGCGCCAGGGCGGCGGAAGAGGAAAGGCCCCCGTCAAACATGCCCATCACCCCTTCAATAACGCCGATGTCCGCTCCCTCCATGCGGCGCCGGAAGGTCTGCCGGGTGAAGGATTCGCCCGCCATCCACAGGTCAAGATTTCTGGAAATCCGCCCGCCGGCCAATTGGTGCAGGGTCGGATCGATAAAATCCGGCCCGCACTTGAAGGGTTGCACCGCAAGTCCCTTGCGCGCCAGGGCCGCCATCAACCCCAGGGCAACCGTGGTCTTGCCGCAGCCGCTGTGGGTGCCTGCCACCAGAAAAGCCGGGCTGCCTTCAGCGCTCACGGTCCTCTCCCCGCAGCCCAAGGCCGGGATAGAGAATGGCGTTGATCTGCCGCACCCCGTCAAGGATGCGCATGGTGGGGCGGGAAACAAGCCGCTCATCCACGACATACACCTTGCCCTGCCGCACTGCCTTCAATGCCTGAAAACCTGGCTCCTGCATGATCGTTTCCCGGCTGACCGGGTTCATCCGCCCCTGCTGGGCGAGAAAGACCTCGATCGTCTCCGCCTTTGCCAGAATACGCTCCTTGCCGTAATCGGCAATATTGGTTTCCCGCACCTGGAATGCATCCGCAGCAACGTTCACCCCGCCCGCCTGCTCCAGGGCATAAATAGCAATGCTCTGCGGGGCAAAGGTTTTCATTTTTTTATGAATCGCCTCAAAATAAACCCGCACCCGCGCCTCCCGGGGGATGGCTTCAACCCTGGCTTTAATCGTTGCCATGCCCTGCTGAAAATCGGCCACCATTTTTTCCGCGGCCCCGTTTCTGCCGGTGAGTCCCCCCAGGGCGCGCCAGTAGTCGGCGATCTCCCCCACCGTGTTGGGTTGCAGGGAAACCACGGTAATACCGCTCTGCCGCAGTTTGTCAATGAGCTGCGGATAGGAGCGCTCGATCATGGGGCGAACCAGCACCAGATCGGGCCGGGCGGCAATAAACTTCTCCGGATCCTCCTTGTAGCTGAACCGTTTTTTCCCCAGCACCCGAGACGGATAATCATCGCTGTCGCCAATGCCGATCAGTTCACGGTCAAGGCCGAGGGCGGCGAGATTTTCCGTGTGCGCCGCATACAGGGAGATAATACGCTCAAAGGGGCGCGTTACCTCGACCTTTTGCCCGGCGCTGTCCACCACGGTCGCGGCCTTGGCGGCAACGGACAGCAGCAGCGACACAAAAAAAACAGTAACTATCCAGCAGCACCGCATCTGCTTTGTCATCGGCTTGGCCGCATACCCCATGTATAGCGGCCAGGCCTCTTTCGCGCATCTGCGGCACTGCTGAATAGTTACAGCACCGGGGCGAATCGGACGTTTTTCATCCCAAGCTGGATAGTTACAAAAAACAAGCCCCAAAAGCTTATGGCAGATAAAACCCTTCATTCCCCTCACTCCTCACCCCTCACTCCAATAGCGGTACGACACCTGCCGGACGTTATTAAAGGGATCAAGCCGCACCTCGCTTTCCACCCCGAAGACCTCTTTGATGATGCCGGGTTCCATGATCCGCTCCGTTGCGCCGCTGTGCACCATCCGACCATCCTTCATGAACAGGATCTCATCACAGTATGCCGCCGCCAGATTGAGATTATGGATGACGGCAATGACGGTACGCTGCTCCCGTCGCACCAGCAGGCGAGCCACATTAAAAATCTGCAGGGTATGCTGCACGTCAAGACTGGAGGTGGCTTCGTCCAGCAGCAGCACCGGCGTATCCTGGGCCAGGGCGCGGGCCAGCACCACCCGCTGTTTCTCCCCGCCGGAAAGCTCGTTGACCTGCCGATACCGGCAATGATCGATGCCGATGGTTTGCATCGCCTCGTCCACCAGCCGCCAGTCCTGTGCCGTCGGACCGGCAAAGCGCCGGATATGGGGATGACGGCCCATCATCACCACCTCTTCCACGGTAAAGGCAAAATCAACGGCAAAATCCTGCGGCACCAGGGCAATCTGCCGGGCCAGCTCCCGGCGCCGATATGCAGCCACCGGCTGTCCCAGGTAGGAGACCTGCCCGGCAGAGGGGCGTTTGCAACCGGCCAGCAGGTCGAGCAGGGTGGTCTTGCCGCTGCCGTTTGGCCCCACCACCCCGTAAAACAGGCCCGGCCGGAGGGAAAAATCAAGCCCCGCCAGCACCAGGGCGCTGTCATAGGCAAAGCCTGCTCCGGCAAGGGCAAATATCTCGGCCTCATTCATATCTGGCCCTCCGCTGTCTGCTGCGGAAAATAAGGCAGAAAAAGGGGCCGCCGATCAGCGCGGTCAACACGCCGATGGGCACCTCGGCCGGCAGAACCGCCCGGGTGACGGTATCAGCCAGCAGCAGCAGGATGGCGCCGGCCAGGGCCGAGACCGGCAGCAGCTTGCGGTTGTCCGGGCCGACGAAATAGCGCATCAGGTGCGGCACGATCAGGCCGATAAAGCCGATGATACCGGAAACCGAGACGCAGACCGCGGTGACCAGCGAGGCGGACAGCAGCAACACCCTGCGCACCCGCCCGTTTTCCACGCCGAGCGACCCGGACGCCCTGGCGCCGAGACTCATGATGTTGAGATCCCGGGCATAAAACAGGGCAACAACAAGGCCCAGACAGACAGCCGCTCCCACACTCACCACATCAGTCCAGGTGCGGGAGGCGAAGCTGCCCATCAGCCAGAAAATGATAACCCCCACCTGTTCATCGGCCAGGTATTTGAGAAAACTGATGCCCGCGGCAAGAATCGCCCCGACGATGACGCCGGAAAGAATCAGGGTGTTCGCCGACATCTGCCCGTGAAAGGTGGAAAGCGACAAAACAATGGCCAGTGTCGCCATGGCGCCGACAAAGGCGAAAAGCGGCACCGAAAATTGTCCGAGCAGGGCCAGGTTGGCAACCAGGGCCACGGCCGCGCCGAATGCCGCGCCGGACGATATGCCCAGGGTATAGGGATCGGCCAGGGGATTCAGCAGAATACCCTGATAGATCACGCCGCTCATGGACAGTCCCGCCCCCACCAGGGTGGCGGTGAGAATGCGGGGCAGCCGCACATCCATGACGACAAAGGGCGCCACCTGATCGATGCCGGCCGCCAGGGCGGCGTCACCCGTTATCCCGGCCAGCACGATGCGGACGATATCCCTCCAGCCCACCTCGACATAGCCGAGGCCGGTGGAAAAAAGGATGCAGCAGACAGTGGCCGCGGCCAGAGTCGGGAGCAGCAGCCAGAATTTTTTGTTGTCCGTTTTTTTCATCGCCGGCAACCCTTTCACCCCCGAGACCACAGAGCGCACCGAAAAAAAATTGCGCGCTTCGGCCCATCAATCGCCTCTCCTCTTTCAGAAAGGCACCCCGGCATCCGTTGCCGCATCCTTGATATGCTGGGCAAAAAGCAGGGCAAAATCACTCTTTTCGCCAAGCCCCTCCAGGACCACCGCCACGTCAATGCCGTGTGCCGCCAGCACGCTTTTCAGCGAATCAGGTTCGGGTCCGGCCATGTCGTTCTTGGCATGGTCGCCGGCCACGGTCATGAACGGCTTGACCAGCACCTTTTTCGTTCCATCGCGTTTGAGTTTTTCCAGCAGCACATCAGCGCCGGGAAACCCCTCCACCATGGTGACATAGGTCATGACCTCCGGGTAGCGGGTGCGCATGACATGCTCAAATTCCATGTAGGCGCCGGTGGAATAATGTTCGTTGCCGTGGGCGAAATAAACCACCGCCCGGCCCTCCTTTGCGGCCCGCTCGACATCCGGGGCAAGAATCGCCGCCACCTGCTCGATGTCATGCCGGTACTCATGCTCGATGCCTGCGGTACCGAGAGCGGGACGCCCCAGGATGATTTGCTGAAACGGCATGTTACGGGCTTTGATCGTCCGGATGGAGTTCAGCCCGGCAACATAGGCAGCCAGGTCGCTGAATTCCTCACTGCTTGAGATATGGGTGGGCTGCACAATGATGACGCCATACCCTTCGTCCTGCAGATCGGCGATGGCGGCCAGCGGCCCCTTGACATGCAGGATTTCGGCCGGCACATCGGGGTGGCTCGTCGCGTACCCCGGATCAGCCCGTCGCTCCTGCCATATCTTCCGGATGATATTCGAGGTAAAGGCAAGGCGCACCGGCACATCCTGCGGCAGGGACTGTTCGATCCGCCGGCGGATATTGAGAATACCGGGCAGGGCGTCCTCATGGCTGGTGCCGAACACCGCCAGCACCACCGCCTTTTTTTCAGACGGCGCGGCATGAACGGAACCAGCACCGAGCAGGACGGCAAGGCAACAGACAAACAGCAGGGCAATTTCTCTTTTCGCTCGAAATCGCATGGTTTTCACCTCTTTCCATTTCATATTTTTGTAACTCTTCAGTTGCCGGCGGCAAAATAGTAGCCGAGTCCGACAATGACGATACAGATGATTCGTGCCGCCTGGCTCACCCCCACCAGCTCCAGGGCCAGCCGGGGCGAAAAAATCCCCACGTAATAGGGGAACTGGTGCCGCGCCGCCCGGATGGGCGCGGCAAGAATATTGCCGACCAGCAGCGCCGTCACCACCTCCCGGGAGGTAAGGCTGTTATCGGCCAGCAGGGCCCCGGCGGCGGCAAGGCCTGCGGAAAATTCGGCGGTCACGTGCAGAACGACGATGCTGACGCTTTTCGGGTTGAGCCAACTCAGAAACCAGGCCTTTTCGGCAACCAGTTCCTCCAGCCGGGCAAAAAATCCCAAGCGGCCGAGAAGAAAAAAAAGCACGTAAACCGGCACCATGAACAGCAGAATACGTTTTATTCGTTTGCGAAACCGGGTGATGCTCTTTTCCAGCGCACCGCGGAAGGTTGTCCCGGCAAAACGAAAAGGCGGCATCTCTTCCTGCGGAGGCCGCGATTGCAGCAGCACCCTGCCCCCTATCACCACCAGCAGCGTCAGCAGCAGGGAGGCGGCAAAGGTGATGGCCACGTAAAGAACGGCCGCGCCCTTGATCAAGGGCACGGTCAGAAAAAAAACCGTGGGCAGATGAAGAAAAAAGCGGGGCAGACTGTTGAGCAGATTGGAAAGCACCAGCTCCGTTTTCGTCATCTGCCCCTTGTCAAAGGCCTCGGCCAGCATGGTATTGGCCGACACACCGGAAAAAAAACCAACGGCAAAACTTGCGCCGGTGATAGCGGAAAATCGGCCGAAGCGGATGAGGGGGCGGGCAAGCGCGGCCAGATGCTCCGCCCAGTTCAGCGCCTCGATAAAATTTGCAATCACCAGCCCGACGGAGACCTGGAAGATAATCCGCAGCAAGGGCCAGATCAGGTCGGACCATAAGCCGGCCGGCAAATGTGCTTCCATGGGCGCGTCCATCGCAACAGACATTCATTAAAAAAAAATCCCCCGGCTCGAGTTAAAACTCGATCCGGGGGATTTCCCATAAGTATCCTCTAGACCATAATGCTGAAACTTCCGTCCACGAAGAGTCAGCGTTTTCCAGGTAGGTCTTCTGACTCTCGGATCATCCTTCTCTCGCGCCTTCCCATCCTGATTTCCGGACAGTGGCTTTCACCTGAGAGTCGTCACCGATCACAGCGGCGGGCCCGTCCCTGATTTTCACAGGGTTCCCTTTTATGCTCCGTGGAGCACCTGAAAAAAAAGACATTACCCTACTTTTTCCGAAAATTCAAGGCTCCATGTTGAAAGTTGCCGTCCGGCTCCGAGCCGCCTGCGGGCCGGAAACCGTGCGTTCACAAACGGAAAGTCATGGCAGGATTTTTGCTGTTTCTTTTGCCGTGCCATGTTGTATACATGATGTATTGAGGGGCAGATGCGGTGTGATCAATCCCGATTGCACAGGAGTACCGCATTGAAAGACACCAACAAAAAAAGCAGAGGTGAAACGGCATGAAAAAAACAGGAGCAAAATGTTTGGTAATGGCGACAGTCGGCGGCGTGATGTTCGCGGCCGGGGGAACCGGCGGCGCCGCGACTCAGCCCCTTGCCGCCGAGATGTACCGGCCGGGCGAGGTTGTCATGGCCGGCAGCGTCGACCAGGTACCGGCCGGTTATCGGGTGAAAAAAGTGCTGCCGAACGCGGGACTTGTTGTCCTGACAGTGGAAAAGGGCAAGGAACAACAGCATCTGGGCAAACTTGCCGCCAAAGGGAAAAAATGCGGCCTGAACCTGAAATATCATGCCTTTTTCCAGCCAAACGATCCATATTATTCCTTCCAGTGGAATCTGCCCATGGTGCAAAGTGAACAGGCCTGGGACATCACTGCCGGTTCAGGCGTCATTGTGGCGGTGCTTGACACCGGGTTGAAAACAGGCGGCGCGCCGGACGGCATCGGCTGCGTTTCGCAGGGATGGGATGTGGTCAACAACGACAGCGATCCGGTTGACGGCGACGGACACGGCACCCATGTTTCCGGCACCGTGGCGCAGAACACCGACAACGGCACCGGCGTCGCGGGCCTGGCCCATGATGCCTGCGTCATGCCGGTCAAGGTGCTTGACGACAGCGGCTCCGGCACCTCGGCCGATCTGGCCGATGGCGTCGCCTATGCCGTGGCCAACGGCGCTTCGGTGATCAACATGAGCCTGGGCTGGAAAGCGCAGCTCAATGTCACCTCGGACCCGATTCTCGACCCCCGGCTTGCCGCGGCCCACGCAGCCGGGGTGACCATTGTCTGCGCCTCGGGCAACGACTCCTATCGCAAGAATGTCAGCTATCCCGCCATTTCACCATACACCATCGCGGTGGGCGCGGTTGACATCAACGGCACCGTCGCCTCCTATTCCAACGGCGGCACCGGTCTTGACCTGGTGGCCCCGGGCGGCGGCGGATCGGTCAGCGGAGACGCAATCCTGCAGGAAACATTCGACGACAGCGGCTGGCATTATTTCTACTACACGGGCACCTCCATGGCCACCCCCCATGTGACGGCAGCCGCGGCCCTGCTCTACGCCCGCAATCCCGCCATCACCCCGGAGGAAGTACGCGCGGCTCTCACCTCAACCGCGCTTGACGGCGGCATCGGCGGATGGGACAGCGATTACGGCTACGGCCTGCTGCAAACCTATGCGGCGCTTAATCCTTATGATAATTGCCTTGACCGGGACGGAGACGGCTGGACCACCTGCGAGAGCGACTGCAATGATGCCGACCCTGCCGTCAATCCGGGCGCCGCGGAGATCTGCGATGACACCATTGACAACAACTGCGACGGGGTGATCAACGAAGGGTGCGAGGTGTGTTTTGATAACGACGGAGACGGCTGGACCACCTGTGACAACGACTGCGACGACGCGAACCGCTTCATCAATCCGGGACGCACCGACACATCCGGGCGCTGGGGCAGGGACGGGGTCGACAATGACTGCGACGGTGTTATCGACCGGTAACAGCTCTTCGGTCTTCAGGGGTGGAGCCGCATGCGCCACCCCTGACCCGCACTTTTCGACATGGGGCGGCCGGCTGCAGCCGGTTACTCATCCTTGGTGGTGTGACAGACAAAGCAGCCCGAATTACTTGCACCGCCGGCCGCGACCATTTCACTGTAATCCCAGCGCAGCAAATCATCGTAATCCGTTGCATGCACGCCGTGACAGGAAAGGCACATCACCACATCCGTTCCGGAAGCAGGGTCCACCGAGGCACTGACGGCATCCGGCACCACTCCGGCCCGGGCAATCGGGGCCTCGATGCTGTAACTGTTGTCGCCGTTATAGTCGGCGTATTCACCGCTGTTCGGCAAGGCAAGGTCGGTGGGGTGACGGATAAACGGTTTGGTGCCGGTGCCGATGCCGCTGGAACTTGTCGTGGTCAGGGTGTGAAAGTTGCCGTGGCAGGTGGCACAGAACTCGCTGATGGTATGATTCGGCGGCCCGACTCCGCCGACGATGTGGCAGCTTATGCCGTCGGCGCACCCGAGCTTTTTCGGCATTGCCTGGCCGTAATATTCATTATGGTTGGATGCCGAGACATTCTGCCATTTGCCGGTGGGATTCTGATTTTCCAGACCCCGAACACTGAAGAGAAAACGGTAACTGTTGGCCGGGGTATCGGCAACATCGCATTTGCCGTCGACATTGGCGTGGTGCGCGCCACCCAGGGCGGTGATGCCGCTGGGGGAAGCGCCGTTATACCGGTATCCGTGGCAGCCGTTGGTGCCGGCACAGGTCAGATTGGTGTCGTTGACGGTGCCGCCGTCATTGTGAAAAAACTGAACGATGCCGCCCGGTGGTCCATACAGCTGCCCGTCGTCTTCGCCGGCGAAATCGATGACGTTATGCCCTTTGGCATCCGAGGCGCCGCTGCCTTTCATGCCCAGCATGTAGGCAAAATTACCGCCGGCCAGGTCGCCGGTGTTGTCGGTATGCATCACCTGGGGAATCATCGTGGTGCCGATGGACTTAATCTTGCTGTTTTCACCCATGGCGTGACAGCCGGTACAGCTGGCCCGGGTCAGGTAGGGGTTGGGACTGGCGCCGGACTCGCCGCCCAGGGTGGCCATCGCCTCGCCGTCCTGGCTGTTGTGCATGGTATGACAGTTGGAGCAGGGCCCGGTAATCAAGGCATTGAGTGTTCCGGCGCCGCCGAACAGGCAACAGTGAAATACGCTGAAAACAAGAAGGGTTTTTGCGGGAGAAAGACGGTTGCGCAAGGACAGGCTTTTTTGATGCACGACAAATGACGTTTCGTTCAGATTCATCCCACCCCCCTTACAGGTGCGACAATTTGCCGCAGCAACGTTTCCTTGAAAAATCCGCACCGGAGCAAAGACAAAGAAATTTTATGGCAATCGCCAAACTGCCCGGAATGCCGTGCCGGCGGGCTGCGGTAACGATTTTGAAATGCCGCCCCATCCTGAAACAGGGTCAACAAACGCAACGGATTGGGCTATTTCACCCAGCACTTCACTCCTACATAACAATGCGCCAAACACTTGTCAACGATTTTCAAGGATCACGATTTTTCACCAACCACTATCGGCGAACCAGCTCCACCCGCCGATTCCGAGCCCGGCCCAGCTCCGTGGCATTGTCGGCCACGGGGTGCGATTCACCCAATCCCGCTGTCGCAAGCCGGGCGGCGTCGACACCGCCCGTCACCAGCCAGGCTTTCACCGCATCCGCCCGTTGCTGGGAAAGGGTCAGGTTGCGCTCATCGGAACCAACGGCGTCGGTGTGCCCCTCGATGGTCAACTGCCAGTCCGGTTCACTGCGCAGCAGGGCAAGCACCTCGTCCAGCACGGGTTTTGATTCGGGGCGGATGGCGGCGGAGTTGAAATCAAAGAGAATGCCGTAGAGCCTGGCTCGTTTGGCGGAATCGAGGTGTTTTTTCAGCTCTCCGCCCACCGAGCCGGTCCAGTGCGGGCAACCGCCCACCGCCGCGCCGATTTTTTTGCCGTCCCATTCCCCGTCCGGTTCGCCCGAACCCGCGCCCTGCCGCCACCAGAAGCCCCGGAATGATTTCCCGTCAGGGGCAAAAACCATCACCGCCGGGCCGAGGTTGTCCTCTCCCGCCTCCTGCCAGGTGATCTTCATGACCCGGCCCTCGACGGCGCCGCTCAGCAGTCCTTCATTGTACTCGTAGCAGCCGACCAAAGCGGTTCCCTGCTGCCGGACATGAAAAAGGGAGTAGCTTGTTTCATAGGTGCCGGAGATATTGCCCGGCGTTGTCATGGCAGGTTTTTCAGCAAATCCCCTGAAGGAAAAAAGTTCGGTCCATTCGGGGCTGCCCTGGTTGTTTTTGATGGTGAGCCGCACCCAGCGCGCCGCTTTCTTGACGGACGCGGGAAAGCTCTGGTTATCCGTTCTGTCGGCCAGCCCGGCCGCAAGCACGGGCGTAAAGCCGTCGCTTGCCGAAACGGCGGAGACCTCCACCAGGATATCCCTGGCTCCTGCCCCTTCCGCATCCACCGCGGTGTTATCGAACTCAAAACGCTCAAGGACGGCCGGTTCCACCAGCTCAAAGACAAAGACGTTGTCGGCAATGTTGCCGGTCTCGCAGGCCCAGCCAGACCGGGGGCTGTCATCGAGCAGATTCTGGGCGTTCCAGCCGCCGTAGGTGGGAGGAACCGCTACCGGCAGCGCCCCTTCCTGCAGGGACAGCATGTTGATCGGCTCACCGTGGGCAGCGGCGGAAAAAGAAAAAAACGTGCAAACAAACAGAATAACGGAATAACGGAATTTTTGTCGGCATCTCATAATGGAACCCTCCTTTTGCACCAGCGTATCATTTTTCCGGCAACTTTGTACAGGGAGGAAAAAACTTAAGCGGAACCAAATGCCGGCCGCGAGTTGGGCGGGAGGCGGATTTACCGCTCAACTCCGCAGGTAAGAGCCAAGAGCAGACTTGCCCCCATCCGACCCCTCATTCTTGAAATGAAGTTTTTTATCTTGTCAGAAGCCGATTTTTCTTTGATGTAGTTTCCTGGCTTGCCTGAATATCGTATATAAGTTATATTTTATACATGGAATGGACCATTATTTTCACTGATGCGTATGAAGCCTGGTTTGATCACCTTCTTGAAAAGGAGAAAATAGCCATCGCTACGGATCTTCAAGTATTGGCCCAAATGGGTCCATCACTTGGCCGTCCCTATGTTGATCAGGTGAAAGGGTCACGGTTTTCCAATATGAAGGAATTGCGAACCAAAGTCTCCGGCCATGTCTACAGGAGCCTTTTTGTCTTCGACATCCATCGCCAGGCCGTGATCCTCAATGGTGGCGACAAAAAAGGGAAGGATCAAGCAAGATTTTACAAACGGTTAGTCGCTGAAGCTGATGAGCTTTTTGCGGAGTATCTTCAGAGTATTGAGAAAAAATAAGGAGGTCGTCATGAAAACGCTCGACCAAATCATGCAGGAAAAATTTTCTCCAGAACAAAGGGATAAAGTACGCCGGAAGGCACAGGAAAAAGTTGCCGCGCTCCGCCTGCAGCAGGTACGTAAAGCCCATAATATCACCCAGAAAGAGCTTGCCGCTTCAATGGGACTGTCACAATCAGCTCTTTCTGAGCTTGAACGGCGCCCTAATATAACGTTGAGCGTGCTGCAGCGCTATGTTGAGGCCCTTGGTGGTCATCTCGAAGTGCGGGCCGTTTTTCAAGATGGAGTGGAAGAGCTTGTCGCCTGAAGTTGTTTCATAAGAACGATGACGAACAGTAGGCACCTTTTCCAGAGGTGAGTTTGACTTTTTGAGATGTTCGATGTGGCAATGTAAAATAAATCTGTCCCCTTTTTCTCGCTTTTTCTCGTCGGCTAATTTTCTCAACCAGAGTGAATAAGACAAGGGGATCAAACCGTTATCATGGAAATGTCATCCGGGGGAGGGTTGTTTCGGAGATAATCCCGTGCTTCCCGGATGATCTGTTCCGCGGATTCTTCACGAGGTTGACACTTCTCCGCCCATGAACGTCCAGGATGGACAACATCCCAGCGTGGACGTAGACCGTCATAGCGTCTTTTACCAGGATCATGGTTGCCGAATCCGTCTATGAGCTTGTTCCATAGTGGATCAAACTTTGCGATAAGCAGTGATTCACCGAGTGGAATCCAGATGTCGTCCACGATTAAATAGCGGCAATGGAAATCAACTATATTTAGGTTGGATGCTTGCTCGATGCTCTTTGCGTGTTGATTGAGTCTGAAATAGAGGTCCTTTCCGGGGGGTGCTTCCAGATCCCCCCCCTTTCTAGCCCCCTTTGGTACGGCTTTGCCAACATAAATAGGAGCGTTAAACCGTTTCTTCACGTTGCGTTTGACTATTGCCTCGTAGCCCTGAAAGTCACCCGTATAATAAATAGCATAAATTCCCGCGCCATCGAAGACTTCCAAGTTGCCCAAGGGAGTGGCGGGTTGTCGCAGCATGGCCTGGCCAACGCTTTCCCCCAAATGCCGTTTATCCAGAGGGTTAAAAGGAATGATATTGCCATGCCTCATGCAACGTTCCTTCCCCTAGCGGAGCATATTTTACGTATTTCCGCTTCCGCTAGACGCTCAGCCACGGATGCGGCGACGCGACGAGCCATGGCAACGGGAACGGCGTTACCTAGTTGCCGCATGGCCTCTGTCCATGATCCATGAAACACATAACCATCGGGGAAGGTTTGGAGGCGAGCGGATTCCCTTACGCTGAAATAGCGAACGTTCCCATCATCCAACACCAACATGTTTTCCCCGCCGGGCACGCCGTGGTCTCCCGCCTTGAGCGTTTTCGCGGGCAAATCAAGCGGACTTCCCGTGTGACCCTTATATATTCTGGCGCCATCCTGAAAGTTGTGATTGTAGAATGCCGCAGCCGCCCCATTGCGAGGGTCTGGAACATCCATCAAGGCATCCCGGACAGTTCTCCAAGCGCTCCCATCCACGGGAAAAAGCGACCCGCTTAGTTTTTTGATCCGGTCTTTAATTTTTTCAGGAACCACGGGGCGCTTCGCACGCGGAATTTGGTGATTTTCCCAATACCGCCCCGTAACCCATTGCGAATGCAAAAGCGCATCGCATGAATGAGTTGGGCGAGGGAAAGACCATTCAATGCCAAGATCGGAACGAAAGCCTACAATAAATACCCGTTCACGCTTTTGGGGAATGCCATAATCCGCGGCGTTGGCAAGCGTGGGGGCAACATTATAGGTAAGTCCGCTCACATGAAGGGCACCGGAGGTCTTTTCCTCTTGAAGCCTGCGCAAGTGATCCATCCAAGTTTCATGTTGACGTCTCGTAACTTCTGGAAATTCCAACTGAAGCAGGATGTACTGGTAATAGTTCGCGAAGCTGGACCGGGTAAGTCCTTTTACATTTTCAATTATGAAGGACTTTGGCTTTAGCTTGCGGACAAGTTCCACAGTGGGGGGGAACATATCCCTCCTGTCTCCATATGCCTTGTGCTTGCCCCCCATCGAGAATGGTTGGCATGGTGGCCCTCCCGCAATCAGGTCAATCCCCTCGGGAATTGAAGACCAGTCAAAATCCCTCACATCACCTTCCCAAAGTGGCCAATCCTGGATTAATGGATATCCCCGCCTTTGGTTTTCCCTGACGGTGTCACAGGCCCATTTGTCCCACTCCACCACGGCCAGCGACTCGAAGCCCGCCAATGAAACCCCCATGGCAAGCCCTCCCGCGCCCGCGAAAAGTTCCACTGATTTCATTTTTCACCTTCCTTTTCGCACAGAAAATTTCTGACGACTGCCGATACACGCTCTGTATAAACCATTTCACATTCCCACACAACCAGAACGCGCCACCCCAAATCTCGAAGCTGTCGCTGATGGAGTAAGTCCCGTTCCTTGTTTGCTTCCAGCTTTGGCTTCCAAAAATCCAGTTTGGATTTTGGAAGCCTTGCGAGTTTGCATCCCTCGTGGCGGTGCCAAAAACATCCATGCATGAAGATGACGGCTCGCCGGGATGGGAAAACTAAATCTGGCTTGCCCGGTAACTCCTTGACATGTAAGCGGTAGCGAAAACCCATTCCATAAATCAGACGGCGTAGTTTCATTTCCGGCGTCGAGCCCTTGTCTCGAATCAGGGACATTCGTTCGCTTCGTTCTATTCGAGAAAGCGTATCCGTCAATTTTTTACTCTCTGAATCCGGCCATTGGAGTCATAGTGCCGCAACTTTATCCAGAACCGTGGCACGGCGTTTCATAAGGCAACAAGTTATTAGCTGGACGGAATTCGTCCTCTCAATAGCCATATTTGTGGTGTTAGCGATAAAAGCAAAATGCATACCGGTATTTGAAGTCGGCAAAACTGAAAAAAGTGGTCAAGCCCGCTTTTGGCTTTTACCCGCACATAAAAGTCAATACTTCCAAACCAAACAATGCCATTATTCTATTAGGTGCAATACTTTGCAAGGAAAATATGACGCGTATTTTTTGAATCACTAAAGAATATAATTGAGATGTGAAATGGCGTGGCCCGACCCCATTCCCTCCCCATTCCCTCCCCATTCCCTCCCCCTAAACAAGTTGAAACAAGTTGACCTTATTCCAGACCAGGGCAGGGGAAAACTCCTCGCCCGCGTTATGTTGTTGATTGAAAAGAAATTGGCAGGAAAACAACTCGAACTGAGAAAATTTTATCTAAGGATGTTTCCTGCTTTTTCAAGACAATGCTGTACATCCTGCAAATTCAGCATCAGCGTCATTGGATCTATGGGGGATTGCAAGAAGCCATGTCGAAGGTAAAATGCTTTGGCATTTTCTGATAACGCATGGACCAGCAGAGCCCGAATACCCGCTTGCGTAGAAACATTATAGGTTCGTAACAATGCATCTCGCAACAAACTGCTGCCAAGGCCGGATCCCTGCCATTTACGATCAACAGCCAGACGGCCAAGCACCATTACTGGAATAGGCTCAGGCATTTTACGTTTGATTTTTCCCGGGGCCTGCTGGCGCAAAACACTTCCGGTAGCCAAAGCGTAGTAGCCGACAACCTCTTTCCCAAGGCAAACAACAAAAGTCCGGGAAGCACCTGACGCCTCATTCTTCAAGGCCTGTCTTCGGAGCCATTGATCAAGAGAGGAAACTCCGCAATCAAAATTGTCAGTAATATGCACCATATTGATTGGTGCCGGCGGTGTCAGCTTTCCCATGGAGGTTTTTGGGCCAACAGCTTGTGAAGGGCGGGATTGTCGCCAACAGGAGCTTTCAGTGTCGATTCAAAAGCTTCATACTCTTCATCTTTGAGATGGAATAATCTGCGATCCAACAAAACATTTTCCGCCTCTTGGCAAGCAGCTTCAAGCATGAAGTCCGAGCGGGTTTTATTTCGCACTGCCGCAGCCTTGTCAATCAGATCCCTCTGTGCACGCAAGGCACGAATATTAATCGAGGCCTCTCGAGTTTCCGTGTGTTGCATAATATCACCTCACTTGTGTATGCAATTACTATACATCTGTGTATATTCATTGTCAACACATGACAGTTTGGTGACAGCGAGGGATAATGGAATCCATCCCGCCAACTATGGACACTGTCCGGTTCCTGCATTTTAAAAGAAGCCGGGATTTCGGCAAGAAAAGATATCCCCTGGCGCTCTCAAGCCGGGACGAAGGCTTGATACTTGAGACTTCCTGACCATGTGGGTGCCCGAACCGCAGGAATCTCTATTAACCAGTAAGCTAAATTACGGACATTATGAGTGCTCTAAATCATGGTGTCCCGATTACTTTTATTACTTTCTTGTCACCCCATCACCAGATTGCTCCAGTTCTTCTGCCGTGATCAGGCGGTAACTTGTACTTCGTCCCCCGCCCGGATTTTGAATCAGAATGCTGCGGGCGACGAGTTCCCGCATATCCCTAAGTGCGGTGTCGGAGGAGCATTTGGCACACTCGGCATATTTCGATGTGGTCATGTGTCCCCTAAAATTGTCGAGCATGCGATTAATAATAAGGCGCTGTCGTTCATTCACCGGATCAGGATTAATCCGGTTCCACAGTTCCGCCTTAAAGAGAACCGAGGACAGTGTATCTGCAGCATTAACAACAGCGCGCAAAAAGCAATTTAAAAACCAGGACAACCAAGATGTAATATTGACACTGTTTTTTTGCTGTCTCTCAAGCTGTGTGTAATATGCTTTGCGTTCCAGCTCAATTTGTCCGGACATGGAATAGAAGCGGCTGGACGTCCCATCTGCCCTTGCCAGAGCCATATCCGCAATTGCACGCGCAATCCGCCCATTGCCGTCTTCAAATGGGTGAATAGTGACAAACCATAAATGGGCAATACCCGCTTTAAGCACAGGGTCAAGCTTCAGGTCAGTTTCAAACCATGAGAGAAGCTTCGTCATTTCCGCATTAATCCTGGATGCTTCCGGCGCCTCATAATGCACCGTTTCATGCCCTATTGGACCAGACACAACCTGCATCGGGCCTGCTTCTGCTGGTCGCCAAGCACCTACGGTAATGCGGTGCATACCGCTTCGACCTGTCGGAAACAAAGCTGCATGCCAGTCGAACAAGCGTTCCGCAGTCAAAGCCTGATCGAAGTTTTGTGTCGCATCCAGCATCATCTCAACAATGCCTTCAACATCGCGACCAACAGGCTTGTCGTTTTGTAGAGGAATACCTAATCTTCGAGCAATAGAAGATCGGACTTCATCAGTATCAAGTCTTTCGCCCTCTATGGCCGACGAGTTCACAACATCAGTTGTGAGGATATTCAGGCTGGCCTCCTGCCGGATCTGGAAGCCTAACGCCTCCATCTTACCCAGTAAGCGCCCCTGCCGGTGACGAGCCTCGGCGAGTAATGACGCAATGGCTATGGAAAACCGCATATCATGCGGTGAATAGCAGCCTTAATCGCCGCAAATGCTCTCCATTCCGAAGAACAAGGGGACGTTTTTGAATTTTTGCTAATTTCTTCTGATCGAGCGGGGAAACCAGTCTCGTTTACCATCCTCTGGCAGCGCTTTAAGGCGCAATGGTTGATACCTCGCCATATCGTGTATCCGGAGACTGAAGGTTCGTGTTGCCAATGTTAAGGGGGAGATCAATTGGCCAAGTTAACACTTCCTGGTCAGGACGCTCTGAGCTGAGGACTTTTTTTGCTTCGTAAAATTCCATGCGCACTTTCAGAATATTGTGGAAGATGGAAAGCAAGGCTGCATCTCCCGAAATTTGCTCTCATACTAAACATCTTCGCTAACAATCGCCCTGACTCTTGCCAACGCGTCGCTAATTACATGTTGCGGGGCTTTTTCGGCAAACTGAACCCCTCTTTCTGTAAAATCGATCATTTTCACTTGTTGACATAACACAACGCCTTGGACCTTCTTGCCATTAAGGGAAACCTCAAAACCATGGCCTCTAACCCTGCTTGTAATCGGTGCAACCAAAGCCAGCATGATTTTTTTATTGAAAGGACTTGGAGAAAGTACAAGAGCAGGCCTTTTGCCCAATTGCTCATGCCCGGCCGCAGGATCAAAATTTGTCCATACAACATCGCCACGTTCCGGAATATACTTTTTCTTAACCATTACCAGATTTCCCTACCAACAGGTTCAGTTTTCAGCCATTCCTGATCCTCTTTGGAGAGTTTCATTGAGCTCGGTTTACACTGTCCAAGCAGTTCTTCGAGTTTATATTCCTTTTTTTTCGTAATTGGCGTGATAATGATTTTTCCGTTAACGGCCTCAACATCAACTTCCTGGTCAAGACGAAGGTCGACGGATTCAACGACGGCTTTCGGGATCCTCGTTGCCAAACTGTTACCCCATTTTTTAATTGTCATGAGCATAATTCACCTCTCATCCATCTGAAGTTTAAACATTGTCTACACTTTTAAATGTAACACCTTGAAAACAACATTTCAACATTGTTTAAACATTTTTGACGTGAACAGACTTGTGAACCCATTTGAGGGTAAACTTCCAAAAGGCGCAGAGACAGCCAGAAAGGACAGGCAAGAACAATCATGCAATCAAACGGCAGTTTGCCTGGTTATCTGCAATCGAGTTTCGATAGCAATCTGACGACTTTGAAGACAAAATTTTGTAATTGCGATCCCATTGCCTCGAATTGAAATGTTCCCATCGGCAACACTAATCGTTTCAGCAAAATCAAAATTTAAAATTATTCCTGAATATACGTAACATCTCAGGAGAAAGGGTTGTTTGAAAAATTATTGTGTGGGCGATAGGTCACAGGCGTGATATCTTCGAAGCTTTTGGAGAACACCTATTGGGCCTTTCAACCGAAGAAGATTGAAAATCGCATTCTGTCAGCTGAAATTTTTTAAAAATATATTGATCATAGCTTAGAATTCTTTCAGGTTGACCACTCATCAATAATTTAATCCCATGGTGGTGCTTGCTCATGCTATCTGAAAACGGCAAGATATTTGCGATTGGCGACATACACGGGTGCCATGCCAAGCTGCGCGACCTGCTTGATCGTCTGCCCTACACTCCGGGCCGGGATCGTCTGGTTTTTCTGGGGGATTATGTCAACCGTGGTCCGGACTCGGCCGGGGTGCTGGATCTGCTTTGTGATCTGCGGCAGCGGGATCCCGGTCTTGTCGCCTTGCTCGGCAATCATGAATATCTGCTCATGGAGTATCACCGCAGCGGCGATACCGCCCTGCTTCCTTACCTGCGGGCCATGGGGCTTGACGCAACCGTGGCCAGTTACGGTTCCACCGGCTCCGTCAATCTGCGGTCCCTTGGTTTTCTGCCCCGTGAACATCTGCTGTTTTTGCAGTCCCTTTTGCCGTACTGGGAAACGGAGGACTACATATTTGTCCACGCCGGGCTTGAGCCGGACATTCCGTTGGCCGACAATGATCCGTCATCCCTGTGCGAGGTGCGGGACATCTTCCTTTCTTCCGCGCATGATTTCGGCCGGAAGGTTATCTTCGGCCACACCCCTTTCGAACTGCCGCTGGTCACTCCCACCAAGATCGGTATTGATACCGGCGCGGCCTATGGCAACCTGCTGACCGCCATTGAACTTCCGGGGGAGAATTTTTATCACGCCTGATCCGGCGCCTTGATGCCTTCCTCCTGCAGGCCTTCCAGCAGATAGTCTTGCCGGAGAAAGGCCTGGGCCACCTTGGAGATCATATCATCCCGCCGCATGACCGCGTCCAGCAAACGGGAAAATCCCAGCAGCCTGCCGATGACCCGCAGTTTTTCCTCCAGCACCTCGGCTGAGCCGCCCTGGATGGAGGCGGTGAGCAGATCGTCCCGCTGGTCGCAGTAGAAGCCCGAGACGCCGAGGATTTCCGCCAGGCAACGCACTCGGCGGCAGCGTTGTTCCAGGCTGGTGCCGCCCCCCTTGAAGCGGAATTTGATGTAATTGAGGCGCGGGTCAAGGCCGCAGATGGCATCCACCATGGTAAAGTGGAAATCCATCCGGGCATTGAGATTCAAAAAATCACGGGTCACCAGGGCATAGTTGGGCAGGCCGATGGGCCGTGCCGAACGGTGATCGGTGAGAAAACGAGACACCACGGATCCGACCGCGGCGCCGCCGGCCGGCCCCCAGTTGATTCCCGGGGTTGTCACTCCCTGCCAGAGAGCGGTAAAGGGGCGTGACAGCACTTTTTCAGGCGGAATCCGGCGGCTGCCGCCGGTCAGCAGTCCGCCGCCAAGGTCGATGAGGGAAACGAAAAACGGGACTTCGCTGTCGAGATGATAAATAACCCCGTAGGACTGTTCAACCGTCTCGTCTCCGGCAGCGAACATGGCCAGCACCGCCTTTTCATGGGCGTAGCGCACCATGTCATGGATGGTGCGGCATTCGGCAATGGAAAAAGTCGGCCCGTAGGCATCGGTAAGGTTGAGAGGGACAATCTGCTCGTAAATGGCGGCAGCCAGTGGATCGGTCGGCTTGGCCACCCGTTCCTTCCAGGTGGCGATTTTTTCGCGGTAACGCTTCAGGTGTCGAGTCATTTCCTCCTTTTCGGCGGCGAACACCATGCCGCGCTCACCATCCACCATCACCGTGTCGTTGTTGTGGAGTATGGCGCAGGCCTTGCCGAGGCCGGTCAGCATGGGGATCTCGTATTCCCGTGCCACGCAGGAGAGATGATCGGCCGGGTTTCCCAGGTCAACCAGCAGGGCACCGGCCTGGCGCAAGGAGCCCACCGCATCCACCATGCTCTGGTGCATGACCAGCACGTAAGGTGGATCAGTGAGTCCTTCCAGATCCTGTCGGCTGTTGACGATGCGGACGCGACCGGCTGCCCGGCCCGGTGAGGCTGCCTGGCCGCCGTTGAGAATGGGTGGTCTGGCGGAGGCGTTGTTTTTTGTCGGCAAACCGCCGGCAACCACCTTCAAGGGGCGGGACTGGAGGAGCACCACCCGGCCCTGATTATCCACCGCCCATTCAATATCCTGGGGCCCGCCCAGTCGTTCTTCCACTGCCAGGCCAATGCGGGTCAGGCTCATGATTTCCTCCACGGACAGAACCTTTGCACCGGCCGTCGCAGCGTCAAGTTTTTCCTCCGTCACGCCGCCGTTGCCGGCGTTGACCAGACGGCGGGTTTTATCCGCCACCCGGCATTCCCCTGGACCGTCGCCATTACGGGGTGGCCGGTAAACATCGGCGGCCTCGCTGCCGCTCACCGCAAGTTCTCCCAGTCCATGGACGGCGCTGATCAACATTGTTCCGTCGGCGGCTGCATTGGGATCCCTGGTGAAAAGAATACCGGCGGAGCGAACGTCCACCATCTCAAGGCAAAGAATGGCAAGATCAAATTCATAGGGTGCAAGCCCGGCATGGCGGCGGTAGGCCAGGTTGCGGAGATTGAAGGCGCTTGCCGTCACCTGTTTGAAGGCCGCTTCAAGCTGCGTCTGGTTGACAACATTGAGAACCGAGAGGTACTGCCCGGCAAAGGAGTGGGAGCGTGTGTCTTCACCCAGGGCGCTGCTGCGCACCGCCAGACCTTTTCCGGTCCGGAAGAGGGGAGCCGCGGCACGTTGCAGGGCGTCAGTCAGCCCGGCGGGCAGCGGCGTTGCCATGATCATTTTTTTGACGGATTCCACGGTTTCCCGGTCAGGCAGCCCGTTCTCGTTTTTTTCTCCGCAGCGCAGCCGGGCGACAATACGCAAATAAAGATCCTGCTGATCGAGAAAGAGTCGACAAACGGAAACCGGCACAACAAAACCTGTCGGCACCGAAAACATGGCAACCCGCCGCAGCCGGGCCAGATTTGCGGCCTTGCCGCCCACGGTGCGCAGCATGTCCGGCGTCACCTCATCAAGGGAAAGGCAGTAGTGCCGTTGCTCATCCCGGGGCAGCCGGGCCAGATCCCGCCGGATTGCCGCGGCCAGGCCCGCCTGCCGCAGGGTCAAACCGGCGGAACCGCCATTGGTGAGGTGATCCAGTTTTTGCGCCAGATCGGCGGTGATTGTCAACAGTTCCTCGGCATCGCTTTTCAATGCCCCGGGCCAGAAGACCGGCGAGCGCAGGGCCGCGGCCAGTTCCGTGATGAGTTCCACGGAACGGTGGTTGTCGTCAAGCAGGGTTCGGAAAATCTGATACCGGGCGCGCAACCGGGAAAGTTGGGATGTGCGCTGCTGTTGCTTGCGTTGCCGGAAGGTGCCCAGCGGATGTAAAAGCCAGTCCCGCAGCATGGGGTCAACTCCCGGACCGATTTTGCTCGCTGCGGATGCGGGCCAGAAACTCGTCGAAAAAACGGTCAACCGTTTCATCGTCCGTCATTTTTACGTCAAGCTGCCGGGTGAAGGCAACCAGCTCGCCGAGATGCACAAGAGTGGTTTCCAGGTGGGATTGTTCCATCATCTTGGCCTTGCCTTGGACCAGATCGCCTTTCTGTTCCACCTTGAAATGCATGCCGGCCAGCACCTGACCGATCAAGCGGGCCCGCCGCTTGCGTTTGCCGGCCTCGGCAAAGCCGCCGACGAATCGGAAGTAGGCATAATTGTCCTCCGCCTCCCCGGAGAGATAGCAGTCGATGATATTGAAATGATAGCCCAGCCGCAGGCTGAGGTTGCAGTAATTGTCGGCGATGATGGCCAGGTTTTCTCCGCTGTATAGCGGCGCGTTGGTCAGCATGGAGAGCGGGTGGCTCAGGCCGGAAAGGAAATCCCGCAAACCGAACGCGGCAGGTTGCTGATCCCAGGCCCGCTTGTCCAGCAGACCACGCAGCAGATAGCGGAACGGCAGGCTGGTCACCTGTTCCACCGGCACCTTTTCGCCGTGGGAGGCGGGAAGACCGCCGCCGACATCAAGAATGCGGATCTTGATGGGGATGTCCGCTTCCAGAAGCGGCGCCGCGGCGCCCGCCGCCGTGCGGCCGGAAATATGGAAGTCGATGAGTTCGGCGACCGCCCGTTCATGACAGAAGCGAAGAAAATCGTGGATGGTGCGGCAGTTTTCCATGCTGAAGTGCGGTGATGCCGAATCAGTCAGGTTGAGGGGGGCAATGAGGCGCAGCAGCCTGCGCAGCAACCGGGCCTCATGATTGTCCGGCAGGCATGCGATTTCCTCGGACTGGGGCAGGTCGGCCGGCAGATCAACGCGGCCGGCGTAGACGGTTCGTTCCTCCACGTCAATCACAACCTGCATGCCGTCGGTCAGCAGGGTGGTGGCTTTTTCGGTACAGAACAGGGCCGGCGTTCTGTATTCCCTGGCAATGGTGGCCAGGTGTCCGGTGGGACTGCCGATATCGGTGATGATCGCCGCCGCGCGCCGGACGATTTCGGCCAGCCCCGGACCGGCAAAGTGGCTGACGGCCACAGCGCCCACCGGGAAATGCTCAGGCGGGGTGTCTTCCGTCACCTGGACCACCACGCCGCAGGCCAGGCCCAATTGACAGACATAGCCACGGCCGGACATGAGGAGCGGCAGGGAAGCCAGTTCCTCGTTCAGTCGGGCGAGCGGGCGGCGGCCATCCGGCGGGCGCTGCAGGCGGAGGGGGCGGGACTGGAGAATCCACAGGCGGCCTGCGGTGTCGAGGCTCCATTCGATATCCTGCGGGCACTCGAAATGTTTTTCCAGCATGATGCCGTGCTCGGCCAGTTTTCTGAGCAGGGAGAGTCTGACGAGAGCCGAACCGCGTCGCAGGCCATCCGCCATGGGCGTGGTCGGGCTTTCCTCATCCGGTCCGGCGGCTGAGGTCTTTCCTGAAATGTTGCTGGCCAGCAGATTAAAGGGGTGACTGCGGCGCAGGATAAAGCGGTCGCCGCTGTCCTGACCGGAAACCAGGTGATCGCCCAGACCGGCCACCACGGAGATCACCATGACCTCGGCGCCCGGATTGTTTGGATCGCGGGTGTAAAGAACACCGCTTGCCTGCGGGTTCACCATGGGCTGCACCAGCACCGCCATGGGCGCATCCTCGGCGGGTGTCGCCGGGTCAAGATAGCGGAACAGCCTTTCGGAAAAGCGGGAAGCCATGACCTTGACGCAGGCTGCCGCCACCTCTCCGGTTGGGACGTTAAGGAAGGATTGAAACTGGCCGGCAAAGCTGCGCTCTCCGTCTTCTTCCTCCCCGCTGCTGCGTACCGCAAAGCTCTCCGGCCGGTCAGGAATCCGGCGTATTTTTTTCAGTTCGCTGCTGATCGCTCGGGCCAGGTCGGCAGGTAGTGTCGCTTTTGCAAACAAGGCACCGATCCCGGCGGCGCGCTCAGCGGGATCGGTATATTCCCGCAGGATACGATTGCAGCCGGCAAAGAGATTGTTCGCTTCCATGAAGCGGCGGTAACCGGTGGTGCTCACCACAAACCCGACAGGCGCCGGCAGTTTGAGGGTGTTCACCACCTCGCCGAGGCTTGCCCCCTTGCCGCCGGCCAGTGGACGCATGTCCCGGTGCAGCAATTCCCAGCTCAACACCAGCAGCGGTCCATAGGGGCCGGGTCCGCCGGTCAGAATGTCGTCCAGATAGTCGGCAGTGATGGTGAACCGTTCATAGAGCTGCTGGTAGCGGTCGCCGGCCATGCCGTTTACGTGATAAATGACCTGGCGTCCCTTGGCAACGATGTCGGCCACCGAGGCCTGCAGGGAAGAGCGGTCGTAGACGTAGTCCCCACCCAGTAACCGTTCCAGGTCGGCGATTATCTCAAGAATCTGGTTGTTGGTCGTGACGATACGCCGGAAATGACTGAAAAGGGCGGCAAAGTCGTCTGCCCCTGTCCCCCGGTTGTCGGTCGCGCCAAAAGGCCACAAAGGGCTCATTGCCTGTCCTTAGTGCGAATGCAGATAAAACTGCGTGAAAAAAAGATTGAAGAAGCCGGTGACTCCGGCGGAAAAAGGGAAGGCAGATCCGTCTTTGCCGGAAACAGTCCGCCCTTTCTTTATTGCATAATGCTATATTCCCATTGTGAGATTCGTTCAAGGGAAAATCAGGCTTTTTCCCAGGCATCCTTGTCAAGTCGGGGAAAGGTAATTCGGCAGGTGCCGGGTTCAATTCCCTCCACCCGGGCGAAGCCCTTTTCATCCAGGGTGCCTTGGGCCACCTTGCCGTCGGGCAGGGTGATCTTGTATTTTTCGCCCGGTATCGGATTGTCTTCTTCGTCCACCAGTTCGATCTCGATCCAGCTTTTTTCTTCTTTTTCCTCTTCCGTCGGCTTGTGGGGTTCCAGCGTTTCGCTGCCGTACTTGCCGGATTTGGTTTCCAGCTGTTTTTCCTTGGTTTTCGCCACCTTGCCTGGATCGGCGATATCGGCGTCTTCCGCCACATCAGGCGCGGTTGGGGTGACTGCCGCCCCGGCCTTGCCGCTTTTCGGATTCATACCTGTCTCCTTCTTTCACCCGGAGAGTCCGAGCGAGCTCCGCGATTTGTTAATTGATCTTCACCATGCCGCCGCTGATGGTGGTCATGGCATCACCCTTGACCGTGGTACTGGTGGATTTGAGCGTGGCGGTGGCCGGGGATTCGATGGTGACTCCGGCAGTGCCTTTGACGGAGAGCGTGTTCATGGCTTCCAGGACAATCTGGCCGGTGGTGCCGATTTTGATGCCGCTCGCCTCGATGGCAATAAAGGATTGCCCAACTTTCACCGTCACGTTGGTCATGCCCTCAATGACGATGTTATCGGCTTTCAGGTAGTAGTCGCCGGTGGTCTGCTCCGAGTGGTTGGCCTTGAACACCTCGATGACATCGCCGGTGACGGTCAAGGAATGGCTGCCGCCGATCTCGACGGCCTCCTTGCCCACCACTTTCAGATGGCGGTCCTTGCCGATTTCCTCCATGTGGTCCTTGGCGATTTTCTCGTTCCGGTTATTGTCCACCTTTTCCCGTTTGTCATTGGTGACATGAAGGTGCCGGTCATGGCCGATGGTCTCGAAGCGGTCGTTTTTGACCCGGATGTCCATGTTCTTTTCCGCATGGACAAAGAGCTGCTCCTCGCCCTTCTTGTCCTCGAAGCGGATTTCGTTGAAACCATCGCCGCCCTTGGAGCTGTTGGTCTTGATGGTGCTCTTGGTCTTTTCGCCGGGCAGTTCGTAGGGCGGCATGTTGTTGGCGTGGTAAACCCGGCCGGTGATGATCGGCTGGTCAGGGTCGCCCTCCAGGAAGGAGACAATCACCTCGTGGCCGATGCGAGGGATGAACATCGCTCCCCAGTTGACCCCGGCCACCGGCTGGCTCACCCTGATCCAGCAGGATGAATTCTCGTCCGCCTTGCTTTCCCGGTCCCAGTGAAACTGCACCTTCACCCGACCGTACTTGTCGGTTTCAATTTCCTCGCCCGCCTTGCCGACAACGGTTGCCGTCTGCACCCCTTCGACCAGCGGTTTGGGGGTGAGGCGCAGGGGGCGGAAGGGGGTCGCGTGGGGAATGCAGGTAAAGGTGTTGGAATAGGAGTCGCCTTGTTCTTCCTGGGAACCGGAGGAGCGATAGCCGGTCTGGGTGGCATGGTGGGTTATGCCGGTCAGGACATAGGGTTTGCCGTTCATGTCGGCCCGGGGAAAGTCCTCCAGGGTGAACTTGTAGCCGCTGGTAAAGGCCCGCACCACGCTGGTGCCGGAAAGCAGGGTCATCTGGGCTTCAAGCTCCTGCATGCGGTACTTGGAAAATTCCATGCCGTTTGCATATTCACTGTATTCGCCCGGATAATCATAAATGCCCCCGGCGATGGGGGAGAGTTTGTGCTTGCTTTCGGTTTCGGCCAGCAGATTGGCGGTGGGCGTCTCAAAATTATAGTCATTGAGGATGTATTTCGCCGGTTTGATGCTTTGGGAAATCTCGATCTCGGAAATGACATCCTCGTCCAGCACGCCGCCGCTGTCGAGCAGGAAGCTGACTTCCTTCTGGTGATCGAGGTCGGGATGGCCGTTGACATGGTCGGACAGCACCAGGGTATGCTTGCCGTTTTCATGTTTGAAAAAGTAGAAAATGCCTTCTTCTTCAAGCAGACGACAAACAAAGTTGAAATCCGTTTCCCGGTACTGAACGCAGTAGACCCTGGGGTTGTGGGTGCCGTTTATGTCGAGCTCAAAGTCATTTAATCCATGGTCCTTAAATATCTTCTCGACGATATCCGGCACAGATTTGTTCTGGAATATCCGTATATTGGTAGTCGTTGTCAAAAACCACAGCCAGGGGACCACGGTGGCGTGGTAGTGGGAAAACAGCAGTTTGCCTTCCTCTTCCTCGCCGCTGGCGCGGCTTTGGGTGAAGCTTGAAATAAAGCCGTTGAAGAAACGCTTTTCGCCGTCGGCCAGCTTCATGGTGACGGTGACGTTTTGCGCGATGACATCGTCAAAGTTGATGCTGTGATTGACCGGCGAGACCAGGTCGAGATCAAAGCGAAACGGCATGGAAATTCCTTCCGTGCCATGCAGTCCGGTGATCAGCAGCACATTTTCGTCCAGTGCCGTCTTTATCTGCAGAAATCTGTTTTTCTGGGTGATGTCCATGATCAGCCGCCTTTTGAGTGCCTGAAGTACTTCGAGTGCCTAAAATGCCTGGAGTTTTAGAGGTTTCAAGCCGTAAAAGCCTCTCCGGTCATTATGCTTGTAATCATCGAATGCTAATGTTTACCATTCAGTTCCATCGGCCGTCAAGACGGGGAGCCGTGCTGCTTATCGACTGAAAACGGCCGAGCCTCGCCCTGTCCTGGCCGGCAAAGGAAAGAAGCGGCATGAAACCTTTTTCCATGATGCGTGATGCGGCCCGTTCGGTGAGCAGCACCTCGGCGCATGGGGTGACGCATGTCTCGCCCCTGTCCGTGTAAATATGCAGGGGCAGGTTTTCCACATCCTGGGCAAGGGTTGCCCGCATCTGCCGGCCGTTTCCGCCATGGGAGCGGCCGAGCAGCATGGCGCAGGCCACGGCGGGGTTGCCCCACAGGTAGTCATGCGGCACCGGCGGTCCGGGAAATTCTTCAAAGGCAAAGGACTCGGTCGGCTCTGTTTTTTCGCCAAAGGGCAGGCGCAGGAGAAAACGGGGCAGGCAGAGACCGAGCCAGGACGCCTGGGGTGAGGAACGCAGTTTCCGCCAGAGGGCGGTTTCTTCGTCCGGCAATTCCCGCCAGGAGGAAGGATCAGGGGTGGCGGCAAGACTGTCCGTGCCGAGGAAACTGTCCCGTGCCGCGGTTATGAACGGTGCCCCGGCAAGACCGGCAAGTGTTGCCATGCGGCCCAGCAGCGCGATGTCGATGATCGTCGGGCTGAATTCGTAAAGGCCGATGAGCGCGGACCAGGGTGCACCGCCGAACTGTTCCGTCGCCTGTTCGACAAAAGAACGGTACAGGCCGGTGCCGCGCCGGTCGGCGGCGCTCAGGTCGTGTTGAAACTCCTCCCTGGTCAGGTCAACGAGATGGATCGACAGCTCCTCGCCGGTGTCGACTCGGCGGACCAGGAAATCAACGGCGCGCCAGGCCGCTTCAATTTCCTGAAACTGGGGATGATGGAGAATGGCCCGCATCAGTTCGGCAACAGCCTGATCCACGGCATTGATGAGTTCCGCCTGACCTGACAGCTCCGGCACCAGATGCGGCGCGACGATTGCGCGGACAAAGCCGGCTAATTCGTCTTTCCCGGCGGAAGCCGGAAGCGGGTCAACCGGCTGCCCGGTTGTTTCGGCGATCACCTGGTCAAGCAGGCTGCCGCTTTGCGGCCCTTGGGGCGGCGGGGGCTTTTTTTCAGCCACGGGCTTTTCCCCGGCAGGCGCCGCAAACATGCTCCCGGCGATTGCCGCCGCCTCTTGAAATGTTTTCGGGTCGCACAGGGCCGTGCGCAGTTTCCGCAGCGGTTGAAAGACGGCGAGCCGCTGAAAAAGCCGGTCCGGGTGGAAATCATCGAGTTCGGCAAAGGTGATGGCCAGGGACTTCCCTGCCGTTTCCAGGCTGAGATGCACTTCAACCTTGAGACGTGCGATGAGTTCATCGATGGTATCCCGGTCAACGGCAAGCGGACGCCTTGCGGATGCGGATGGATCGTGCAGTCCCCGGCCCGCCCTGCCGCTGAAGTCACCCAGCAGGGCGATCTTGAAAGGCATTCCCGCAGCCGGTTCTTCCCGGCCTTTTTCAAGGCCGGTCACGATTTCCATGCCGAGTTCATCAAAGGAAATGGGGTCTGTCATTGTGCCACCTTGTTGAGTTTTCCAGGGCGCCCATCGCTTCGCATAAGGGGTCAGCCTAGCCTTGACTACTTGTTCCCGGCGGGAACAGAATAAAAACTGGCTTTGTTCGGAAAAAATCCGGTGCTCGCCGGTCCCTCTTTATGCGCTGGGTAGGAAAAATTAATTCATAAATGAAGAATCCCTTTCTCTAATATTGGTTCGTTTTGTGGGCCTTGTATTCGGTTTTTTTCTGAAAGGGTATTATTGGTTAATTCAACTAGATATATAAAGTCTGTCAGATGTTTTGTTAATTCTAAATTTTGTTGATGTATTTCTTTTGTGCCAAATAGTCCATTATCGCCAAAAAAATTAAAACTAGGCTTGATACCCATTTTTTCCCAATGCTCTTTGTTGTTTTGATAAGCCTGGAATACTTTTGGTAGAGATTCTAAGAAATAGTAGTAATTGGAATTTGTTAGTCTTTCTATCATTTCTATCATTTCGTTATCTAAATAAATAATATATCGATCGAGCAAAGAGTTAAGAGAAGACCTGAACTTATTTGTTTCAGTAACGATATATTGGTACCAAAATGAAACAGGGTAAGATGGCGATTGTTTTGAAAAATCAAAACGTTCCAAATCAGAAAGAAATTTTTCGCTAATATAGTCCTTTGTTTTTTGAGGTTTGTATGCTGTTTCCTCAACACTTTGATGCATTTGAAACAAAAGAGTAAGGTGTTTTACCAAGTGACTTCTTAGGTGTTTGAAAAATAGTTTTTTAAATTTTTCTTTTTCGTTCATCTCGTTCTTATCAAATAGATAATTAACAAAAAGGAGAGTGGCTATAATACCAACAGTTTCCGTGAATGTACCTCTTACATAGTCTTTTATCCAAGAATTGGACGGAAGAAGAAAGTCTGCAAATGCAAGTAGTATTAGGGCTGAGGAAAAACCTAACGAAATAGTTTTATACATTATGTATTCTATTGCCTAACAGTGCTTTATCGAAAATACCACTGCCCGTCTTTCCTGCAGGCGGTGGACCGCGCTTTTTCAAACATGCCGTTGACAATGGAGATAATCGCAACTTCCCGGCACCCCAGGCCCGACTTTTCATCAACATAGGTCAGTTCCGGAGTGGCGGAAAATTCATTGCCGGACTCATCATTGATCCATTTGGAGGTATGATTGTCCGGGTTGTATTCATAGACATTGACCAGTTTTTCCCGGTCAACGCTTTTCATGGATTGGGTGAGAATGGAGCCAAGCGCGCCACCGATGGCCCTATTGATCACGGTTATCTCGGCATCCGCGCCGATGATCACCTGGCCCTGCACCATACCAGCGGCAGGCGCGCTGTCTGTGCCTGCCGCAGTGCTCTTCGGGGCCTGCACCTGGGCGCATGCGGTCAGCAGCATTGCCAGTAGTAATATTCCAGTGGTTGTGTGTAATTTCTTCATCAAACTTCCTGTGTAACGATTAGCATTCTTCAGCCTTCAGCCTTCAGCCTTCAGCCATGAGCCTTGCCCTTACTCCACCGCAAAAACAAAACCGCCCTCGCCCACCGAGACGCTGACCCGGCTGAACTGTTCCGCCGCCGCCATGCGGGACAGCAGTTCCCTGGACAGTTCCGGCAGCAGGGTGTTGTTGAGGATATGGTCGATATTGCGGGCACCGCTGTCCACCTCGGTGCAGCGGCCGGCGATGGCTTCAATCACCTCGTCGCTGTAGATGAAGGTTGTTTCCCGGTTTTCCAGCATTCGTTTTGCCACCTTGTTGAGTTTCAGCCGGACGATAAGGCGCAGGTTGGCATCGGTGAGGGGGTAATAGGGGATGACCTTCAAGCGCCCGAGAAAGGCGGGTTTAAAGTGATTCTGCAATTCCGGCCGCAGGGTTTCCGCCAGCCCTTCGGGGGTGGGGCAGGTTTCCTCGTCGGCGCAGAGTTTCATGATGGTGTCGGTGCCGAGATTGGAGGTGAGGATGATCAGGGTGTTCTTGAAGTCGATGCGACGACCTTCGCCGTCCTCCAGGGTTCCCTTGTCAAATACCTGGTAGAAGAGCTCCATGACATCGGAATGGGCCTTTTCCACCTCGTCCAGCAGCACGACGCTGTATGGTTTGCGGCGCACCGCCTCGGTCAGCACGCCGCCCTCGCCGTAGCCCACATAACCGGGAGGCGAACCCTTGAGGCTGGAGACCGTATGGGCCTCCTGGTATTCGGACATATTGATGGTGATGATGTTTTCCTCCCCGCCATAGAGCAGATCGGCCAGCGCCAGGGCGGTCTCCGTCTTGCCGACGCCGCTCGGTCCCACCAGCATGAACACCCCGGTGGGCTTGGACGGGTCCTCGATGCCGGCATGGGCGGTCTGGATGACCTGGGCGATGGCGGCAAGGCCGTGTTTCTGGCCGATGACCCGTTCGCCGAGCAGGGCGTCAAGACTCATCACCGTGGTGATTTCATCGGCCAGCATGCGACCGGTGGGAATGCCGGTCCAGCCGGAGATGACCTCGGAGATGGTATTGGCATCCACCGAGATCTGCACCAGCGGCTCTTCCTGCTGGGCCTCCTTCAGGCGTGCCTCGCACTCCTTCAGGGCGCGCTGTTTATCGCTGATTTGCGCGTCGGTCGGGTCCTGGGCAAAAATATCCTGCAGTTCCTTGCGCAGGGCAAGAATCTGGTCGGCGATCTCTTTTTCCTTCCCCCATCTGGCCTGCAGCGCCACAAGCTCGGCCTGGGTCGTTGTTTTCTCCTCCTCCAGTTCCGCCAGGCGGGCACCGTGGTCAATGCCCACCAGGGATTCCTTGTCGAGGATCTTTTTTTCCCGTTCGATCTGGCCGATTTTGCGGCTTGCCGCCTCGACGGAGGCAGGGCTGGTGGTAAGCCCGATGGCCACCCTGGCGCAGGCGGTGTCAAGCACGCTGACCGATTTGTCAGGCAACTGGCGGCCGGAGATGTAGCGATGGGAGAGGCGGACCGACTCGCGCAGGGCCTGGTCGGTGATCATCACCTTATGGTGTTTTTCCACGAAGGGAGCAATGGCGCGCATCATGACCAGGGCGGTTGCCTCGTCCGGTTCCTCGATCTTGACCACTTGAAAACGGCGGGCCAGGGCCGCGTCTTTTTCAAAGTATTTTTTGTATTCCGCCCAGGTGGTGGCGGCAATGGTGCGCAGTTCGCCCCTGGCCAGCGCCGGCTTGAGGAGATTGGCCGCATCGCCGCCCTGGGTGCCGCCCGCGCCGATCAGGGTGTGGGCCTCGTCAATAAAGAGGATGATCGGCACCGGCGAGGCCTTGACCTCGTTGATCACCTGTTTCAATCGTTCCTCGAATTCGCCCTTGATGCCGGCACCGGCCTGCAGCAAACCGAGATCCAGGGTGTGGATGGCGACATTGCGCAGCGGCGGCGGGATGTCGCCCTCCACGATACGCAGGGCGAATCCTTCCACCACCGCCGTCTTGCCGACACCGGCCTCGCCGGTGAGGATGGGGTTGTTCTGCCGCCGGCGGATGAGGATATCCACCATCTGCCGGATCTCGACGTCCCGGCCGAGCACCGGATCGATCTCGCCTCTTTTGGCCTTGTCGGTCAGATTGACGGTGTACTGAGCCAGGGCCTGACCCTTGCCCACGCCGACTCCGACGCCGGGACCCGCCCCGGACGGCGTGCGGGCTGCCTGGGCCGTTTCCTCGCTTTCCTCCGCCGAGCCCGCGGTGATATCGACAAATGATTCCTTCAGGGTCGCCGGCGCTATTTTCTGAAACAGGGCCGATCCGGCATACAGTGACCGGGCGCTTTCATCGCCGGAAAGCAGGGCGATCAGGATGTGGCCCGAGCGGATAGTCGGAGCCTGAAAATCCAGGGATGCCACCAGCCAGGCCTCGGTGATCATTTTCGGGATGCGCGGGGAGAGCGCCGGCGTCCTGGCGTTGCCGGTCTTGAATTCCTCGATGGTTCGGGTCAGATCGCCGATCAGATGGGATTCATTGATTTCAAAGTACCGGAGAATTTTCTGGAAATCGGTGTCCTGGATGTCGAGCAGCTTGATCAGGAAATGCTCCAGCTCCACATCGTAATGGGTGTGGGAAAGGCAGAGCCCGGCGGCGGACTCCATGGACTTGCGACAGGCGCTGTTGAGTTTCCCGATCAGGGTTTTGAGGTTGGATCCGCTCATGGGGTTCTCCTTTATGTTTCAATGAAATCTCTTTCGTGAAAAGTGATTGACGGGTCATGGCCGAATGCGATGTCCGGCGTCTTGATCCAGCTCGTCCAGCCAAGGCGGGAGGCGGTTTTTCCTTTCCGGCCAAGGATGATGGGCGGCACCTCTTCGCGCCTGAGGATGATTTTGACGTCAAATTCATACTCCACGCCCACCATGTAGCGAATCAGGGAAAAGGTGGGGCCGTGCATGTCGCCGGACGGCAGGAAGCGGATAAAATCAACAAAATGCATGGCGCCGAGAATCAGCATGAACTTGGTCTGACATTCCCAGATGCTGGTGCCGCACAGGGCATCGACCCCGAGAATGGCATTGGCGGCGCCGAGTCTCGTCATGTCCTTGACGTCAAGCGGGATGAGGCGGTGGATGAATTCCTCGATCTCGGTTCTGGTGCCGGAAAAATGCTCCACCGTGGAACGGATCGATTCGCCGGAAGGGATCTGCCGGGACAACAGGCCGCAATAATAGGAAAGCGATTCCTCGGCAAAGCCGATGCGGCCGGTCAATCCCCTGGTGCCCAGTCCGCAGAGACTGAGCAGATAGCCGGAAAGGTCATCCCGGGCGCCCAGGAGATAATTGACCGGAAACCGGTGTTTTTTCCAACCGAGATAAAAGAGGCTGACCAGCCGGTGGTGAAAGAGGTTGAGAAAGGCCACCAGTGCGTGATCTTTTTTGCCGAGCCGCTCCAGGGCCAGTTCATTGTACCAGTGGGGCAGGACACCGGCCGGGCCGATGAGGCCCATGAAGGCGATTTCCATCCGGGCCGGGCCGCCTTCTTCTTCGGGCGGATCAAGTTTGACTATGTCGCTCGCCGGAAAGGTGAGGCTCGGCCTGACGCTGAAACGCACCGCTTCGCTGCCGGGATCAAGGGTTTCCCCCAGTTTTTTTTTCTCGGGGAAAAACGTCTCCAGCAGATGCACGGCCTGAAAGAAGGAAAAGTTGTACCATTCCTCAAACAGGGTGTCGCTTACAGAAGAATTCGGTTGCCGCTTCGCGGGGGCCACTCTTTTAATATCTCCTTGCGTTTGGTGGTGGTCACGGCCAGCTGGCTGAACGA